>CAZGRL010000025.1:0-42060 GCA_964528155.1 uncultured Anaerolineaceae bacterium | reverse complement strand
GCGGTGTGATATCCCCCTGTGCAAGTTCCTTGCCCCCCGAAATGGAATGCACCCGTTGTCGGAAAGTGCTTGACATGCTACACGGTCTATAGTACAATTGTTCTAGCGCGATGGGTGAACGATAGACTGCAGCGGCCGCCCGGGCCGGAACTGAAACCTGACCCCCATCGGAAGGAGATCCCCATGTTCCACAAAGTCATCCTCGTTGGTAATCTGGGCCGCGACCCGGAAATGCGCTATACCCCCGGCGGCCAGGCGGTCACCAATCTAAGTGTGGCTACCAACCGCACTTACACCGACAACAGCGGAAATCAGGTCAAGCAGACGGTCTGGTTCCGAATCTCGGTGTGGGGCAAGCAGGCCGAGAGCTGCAACCAGTACCTGCGCAAGGGACGCCAGGTTCTGGTTGAAGGCCGGCTGAACGGGGATGAGAACGGCAACCCGCGCATCTGGACCGGCCAGGACGGTTCTCCCCGGGCCTCGTATGAGGTCACGGCCGAGACCGTGCGCTTCCTCGGAAGCCGTGGCGACGATGTCGGGGAGAGCTACACCGAAGGCGCCATGGCCGGGGGGCCGGAGACCGACGACGACATTCCTTTCTAGGGAACGGATCCGCAGTGCTCTCAGCCGGCGACCAGCCGGCTGAGAGCGCGTCTTTCTCAATGGGAGTTGCTGATGACCTCCCCGCCCAAGCCGCCCGCCGGTAGAGTCCAGGTAGAGTTGCCGGCCGGGCTCGAGCCCGTGTATGTCAACTTTGCTCTGATCACCCATTCGCCGTCCGAAATCATCATCGACTGTGCCCAGATGATGCCGCAGGTGATGCAAGCCAAGATCAAGACCCGGCTGGTGCTGACCCCGCTGAATGCCAAGTTGCTCTGGCGGGCGCTGGGGGAGCACCTCGGCCGCTACGAGGCGCAGCACGGCGAGATCAAGCTCCCGGAGCAAGCGAACCTCGCCGATCAGCTCTTTCGCGGCTGGTCTCCCGAGGCGCCGGAATCGGAGTAGCCGGGATGGATAGGCTGGATGAGATCGGTGACCGCGTCCGTCAGCAACTCGAAGACAAGAATGCCGCGCGCGATCGCGCTTTGCAGCATTCGCGCACTCTGATCCGCCACTGCGCCACAGCGATCCGAGCGGTCCATCGCGATGACCGGGCTCAGGCCGAAGCAGAGTTGGATCAGGCTAGAGCCCTGCGCGATCATCTCCGCTCCGATCTGCAAGACTATCCGGATCTGTACCACGCAGGGTATACCCAGGACGCGCTAAAGGAATTCGCCGAAGCCCGGATCGTCTACGCCCTCGTCGGAGGGGAAGCGCTCCCGACGCCCGAGGACCTCCAGGTAGAAGTTGCGGCGTATCTCGGCGGTCTTGGGGAGGCGGCTGGAGAGCTCCGGCGGCGGGTGCTGGATATCCTGCGCCACCGGGAGCTCGAAGAGGCCGAACGTCTGCTGACCGCCATGGACGATATCTACGGATTGCTGGTGACACTCGATTTCCCCGATGCCCTTACCGGCGGATTGAGGCGGATCACCGACATGGTCCGCGGTGTCGTCGAACGCACTCGCGGCGATCTGACCACAAGCGTGCAACAGCGCCAGCTTCAGGCCGCCCTCAAGGCGGTCGAGAAGAAGCTGGATCGATCTTGAGGCGTGGCTGATCGGGTTCTGCGGGCGTCTGAAATCGGTGAGTATGTGTTCTGCCGGCGGGCGTGGTGGTACACCGGCCGCGGTCTCCCTTCCGTCAACAAACAAGCACTGACGTCGGGTACGCGCTGGCATCAGCGGCATGGGCGCAAAGTCGTCCAGATGGGATGCTTGCGGCTGCTGGGCTACGCCAGCCTGCTGGCCGGCATCGTGACGGCGGCGATCTACCTGGCCGACTTGATGATCAGGTGAAGCGTGCCCTACCTTGTCGGCTTCCTCGTTCTCTTCGGTCTGGTCCTCATCTGGCTATCCCAACGACGTCTGGCTGACCTCGGTCTGCCGCAAGGTCGGGTGATCGCCCTCGACACACTGGACTTGAAACAGCCTGGCCGGGCCCTGTACGACCCGGTCTATCATCTCGCTGGTCGTCCGGACTACCTGGTCGAGCGGGAAGGATCGGTGATCCCGGTCGAATTAAAATCAGGGCGGGCGCCGACGAGGCCATGGCCGGGTCAGGTCCTTCAGTTGGCGGCATACTGCCGGTTGGTTCACGCCACCACCGGCGGCAGACCGGCCTACGGTGTTCTCAAGTATGCCGACCGGGCCTTCGCCGTCGACTATGACGATTCCCTGCAGACGAGCCTGGTGAACATCATCGATGAGATGCGTCGCTCAGTGGATGTGGAAATGGACCGCTCGCATGATTCGCCGGCCCGCTGCAGAGGCTGCGGTTATCGTGATCGCTGCGATCAGCGCCTGAATGGCTCCGTGAGGGAGCCGTGAAGCCTCATTCCAGAGTCTGATTCGGGTCTACGCACCCATTCGACGAGGACCTGCTCCGATATAATAGGCAGGATGACCCGGCAACCGTTCTCTCCCCACAGCATGGCAATTGCCACTCACCCCACCATGGAAGGCGCGGGAGAGGTGGCCGCCGAAATGGCGAGCTACCTTGGTGAGCGGAGCGTGAACGTCGCGCGTGCATCGCTGTATGACGATGAGCTGCGTGAGCGCGTGAAAAGTGGCGAATTCGAGATCCTGGTCGCCCTTGGCGGAGACGGGACGATGTTGCGCGCCGGTCACCTGTGCGCTCCGGTCGGTGTCCCGATCCTGGGGATCAATCTCGGGCGTCTGGGATTTTTGATGGAAGTCAAGCGCGACGAGTGGCGCACAGCGATCGACCGCGTGCTTGAAGCAGACTACTGGCTCGAACCCCGGATGATGCTCGGCGCTGAGAGTATTCGGGACGGCAAGACACTCGGCAGCTGGGACATCTTGAATGAATGCGTTATCGGACGCGGCGGGGTTGTGCGTCCGGTGAATCTGACGGCCGAGATCGACGGTCATACCCTGGCAACGTATGTCGCCGATGCGCTGATCGTCTCCACGGCAACCGGCTCGACGGCCTACGCCCTCGCAGCCGGAGGGCCGATCCTGCCGCCACAGCTTCGCAATATATTGCTCGTGCCGGTCGCGCCCCATCTTTCGGTCGATCGGGCGATCGTCCTCGATGAAGGCTCGCGGGTCAGAGTGACCGTGCGAACCGACCATCAGGCATCGATGAGCATCGATGGTCAGCCGCCGGTAGCGCTCGAGAGCGGCGATCAAGTCGAGGTGCGCGCCGGCAAATACACTACGCTGTTCGTTCGCCTGCATGATCCGAGCTACTTCTATCACAACCTGACCTCCGGGATGCGTCGCTCGCACTCGCCGGGAGGGAACGCATGACCGAAGGTGTAATGGTCTGCGCCAATCATCCGAATCGAGAGACCACCCTCCGCTGCAATCGCTGTGGGAAACCGATCTGCACCAAGTGCGCCGTTCTCACCCCGGTCGGATATCGCTGCCGGGAATGTGTGCGCGGGCAACAAACCGTGTTCGAGACAGTTCGACCGATCGACTACGTCATCACGGTGGTCATATCCGCCATTGGAGTCGGCCTGGCGACCTCAATCTTGATGATCCTGAGTTTCTGGGGGCTGATTGTGGCGCCCGTCGCCGGTGGCGCGCTGGCCGAGGTTGTGCGATGGGCTGTCCGCCGCCGGCGAGGTCGCAGGCTGGGTCTGGCGGCGATCGTCGGCGGGGTCATTGGACTGCTGCCGCGTCTCGCTTTGCCGGCCTTCCTGCTTCTAGGGGCCATCTCAAATCCGCGGGCCGCCGCCGGAATCGGGGGCGCGGCGCTCGGGGCGCTCCTGCCCGTGCTGATTGCGGGCCTGATGATCGGCACACTCTACGCTCGCTTGCGGGGTATCCAGCTCTGACGACCCTCCATGTTGCTTGAACTTCACATTCGCGATTTTGCCATCATTGACCTGCTTGACCTGAAGCCCGACTCAGGATTTGTCGCGTTCACCGGGGAAACCGGCGCCGGAAAGTCCATCATTATTGACGCCGTCGAGATGCTCCTCGGAGGCCGAGCCGATAGCAGCGTCGTCCGAACCGGGGCGGAGGCGGCGATCGTTGAAGGCACATTCCGACTCGATCCGCTGATCCAGGCGGAGGCCCTGGCGTTGCTAGAACGAGAGGGCTTGCTCGATGACCCGGAATACCTCACCCTGGGGCGTGAGATCCGTCGCGAAGGGCGGAATACGCATCGCGTCAACGGCCGGAGCGTGAACCTGGGACTTCTGCGCGAGCTGGGTGAGGGCCTGGTCGACGTGCATGGGCAGTCGGAGCACCTCAGTCTGTTGAGGGTGCGTGAGCACCTCAACCTCCTGGATCGATTCGCCCATGTCGACTCGGCCCGCGCCGGCTTCGCCGAAGGCTACTCGGCGCTCAGACAGATCCGCAGCGAGCTCGACGACCTCAGGCAAAGAGAGCGGGATGCAGCCCGACGGACAGAGCTGCTGACATTCCAGCTCAACGAAATCGAGGCCGCTGCGCTCCGACCTGGAGAGGAAGCGGAACTTCTCGAAGAACGCAATCGACTTGCCAATGCCGAGCAACTTGCCGTCCTGGCGGAAGAGGGCAGGGCTGCCCTTGATGAAGCACCAGGTGATGCGCCATCCGTGGCAGACTTGCTCGGGCAGGCCGCCGAGGCGTTAGCCGGCCTGGCCAGGATCGATCCCAGCATGGCGCCAATCGCAAATGAGGCTCAGGCGCTGGTCGAGCAAGCCGGCGAGCTGGGGAAACGACTGCGCGTCTACCGCGAGGATATCGAATTCAATCCCAAGCGCTTGGCGCAGGTCGAAGAGCGTGTCGACATGATCCGGAGTCTCAAGCGAAAGTACGGTGCGAGTCTGGAGGCGGTGTTGGCGCACGCCGAGGCCGCACGGGGGGAGCTGGAGACGATCAGCCACGCCGAAGAACGTACCGCATCGCTGGAAGCGGAAGAGGGGCGTCTGCTGAAACTCCTGGCGGACGAAGCCCGAGGCCTGTCGGATGCACGTCGGCGGGCGGCCGAGCAACTGGCCTCGGAGATCGAGGCCGAGCTCGCCGACCTACATATGGAGGGCGCTCGCTTTGGTGTGGACATCCACCGCGAGGAGTCCGCCGATGGTCTCGAGCTGGATGGGAAGCGCGTGGCCTTCGACGCGACTGGTGTGGATCAGGTGGAGTTCCTGGTCGCGCCCAACCCGGGCGAGGGACTCAAACCGCTGATCCGAATCGCCTCCGGCGGCGAGACATCGCGGCTGATGCTTGGCCTCAAAGGGGTCCTGGCCAGAGCCGATGAGACACCGACGTTGATCTTCGATGAGATCGACCAGGGGATCGGCGGTCGGGTGGGAGCGATCGTTGGAAGGAAACTGTGGGACCTCGCACGCGAGCACCAGGTCCTGTGTGTGACCCATCTTCCGCAGCTGGCGGCGTTCGGTGATCAGCACTTTCGCGTGGAGAAGCAGGTTGACGGGGGGCGTACGGTCACGCGGGTCCGGCGGCTAGACGGCGAAGAGCGCATCCCGGAGCTGGCGCAAATGTTGGGTGGGCTGACCGAGGCCAATCAGGAGAGCGCAGCCGAGCTGCTGCGTTTGGCGGAACAGGCGAAAGCCCTGGCGTAGAGGGGCCGAATTGAAGATGAGCCGGAGCAGCGTCGCTGCTCCGGCTCATCTCCGTTTCGGCCATTCCCCTTCTCAGGCGGAGACCTCTTCCTCGATGGTGACTTCGGCCCCGCGGCTTGAGCGACGAAAGACGACGCTTTCATTCTTCTCGTCGACGTCGACCGTGACCACATCCCCTTCGTCGAACTCGCCGCTGAGAAGCTTCACTGAAAGCGGGCTCTCGACGAACTTCTGCAGCGTGCGGCGCAAGGGACGGGCACCGAAAGATGGATCGTAGCCTTCCTTGGCCAGCCACGTCCGCGCTGCGGGTGTGAGCTCGACCGATAGCCCATGCTCGGCCAGACGCCCGCGAACCTCGTCCATCTGCAAATCGACGATCTGTTCCATCTGCTCGGCCGACAGCGGCGAGAAGATGATGATCTCATCGATCCGGTTGAGGAACTCCGGGCGGAACGTGTCCTTGAGCGCCCGCTCGATCTTGGCCTCGGACTCATCGATCTGCTGGTCGCCACTGCTGCGGCGGAAGCCGAGGGTACCGGATCGGGTGACGAACTCGGTACCCAGGTTGGAAGTCATGGTCAAGACTGTGTTGCGGAAATCGACCACGCGCCCCTGACCATCGGTCAGCCGCCCGTCATCCAGGATCTGGAGCAATGCGTTCCATACCTCGGGATGGGCCTTCTCGATCTCGTCGAACAGGACCACCCTGTACGGTCGGCGGCGAACAGCTTCCGTCAGTTGGCCCCCCTCTTCATAGCCGACGTACCCGGGTGGCGCGCCGAACAAACGCGAGACGGTATGCTGCTCACGGTACTCGCTCATGTCGACCCGAACCAATGCGTCCTCGTCGTCGAACATGAACTCGGCCAGCGCCTTGGCCATCTCGGTCTTACCGACGCCAGACGAACCCAGGAAGATGAACGAGCCGATCGGTCTGCGCGGATCCTTCATACCGGCCCGCGCACGCCGGATGGCATCGGCCAACGCATGAATAGCGTCGTCCTGACCAACGATCCGTTCGTGCAGCCGCTCCTCCATCTGGAGCAGCTTCGAAGCCTCGGTCTCCAGCACCTGGCTTACGGGGATGCCGGTCCATTGGGCGACAACTTCGGCGATGTCGTGCTCGTCGACGACCTCGTCGAGCTGGTGCTCTGCCTCCCAGGTATCGCGCTTCTCGTTGAACTCTGTCTCCAGCCGCAAGCGAGTGGCCTTCTTCTCGGCGGCGCGCTCATAATCGCGCTCGATCCCCGCCTGCTCTTCTTCGGCGAGCAGGCGGTCGATCTCCCCTTTTAGCGCTTTGAGTTCGGGTGGAAGTGAATAGAGCGCCACGCGAAGCTTCGCCGCGGCCTCGTCGATGAGATCGATGGCCTTATCCGGCAAAGAACGGTCGGTGACGTAGCGTTCGGAGAGTTTGGCCGCCGCCACCAAGGCGGCGTCGGAGAAACGCACTTTGTGGTGCGCCTCATAGCGATCCCGCACGCCTTCCAGCATTTGAATCGTCTCTTCAACGTTTGGCTCGTCGACGTAAACCGGTGCGAACCGACGTTCGAGCGCGGCGTCTTTCTCGATGTACTTGTGATACTCGTCGAGCGTGGTGGCGCCGATGCATTGGAGCTCGCCGCGGGCCAGCGCCGGTTTGAGCATATTCGAAGCGTCCATAGCGCCCTGGGCAGCACCGGCGCCGACGACCGTGTGTAGCTCGTCGATCATCAGGATGATCTCGCCCTCCGAGCGCTGGATCTCCTCGATGGCGGCTTTCAAGCGCTCTTCGAACTCACCCCGGAAGCGCGAGCCGGCGATCATCGCGCCCAGATCGAGGGAGACGACACGCTTGCCCATGAGAATCTCGGGCACATCGTTGTCGGCAATCTTCTGAGCTAGGCCCTCGACGATGGCGGTCTTGCCCACCCCCGCCTCGCCGATGAGGACCGGGTTATTCTTCGTTCGGCGGGAGAGGATCTGGATCACCCGCAAGATTTCCTCGTCGCGCCCGATGACCGGGTCGAGCTTGCCCTCCTTGGCCAACTGGCTCAAATCGCGGGAGTACTTTTCCAGGGTGCGGTAGCGAGCCTCGGCCTTGCGATCAGTCACCCTTTGGCCGCCGCGGATCTCCTTGACGGCGTCGTACACACGTTCTTTGGTGATGCCTTCCTCGGCCAGCAACCGGGCGATGGCGGTGTTCCTCTCGGACAGGATCGCCAGGAAGATGTGCTCGGTCGAGATGTACTCGTCGTTGAGGCGGTTGGCCTCTTCGTTGGCCATGTCGACCACGCGCTTGACGCGCGGGGTGATGAAGATCTGTCCGGCGCCGCCGCCGTAGATGTTGGCCTTCGGGCTGTTGCGCAGTTGCTGGTCGATGCGCTCGGAGAGCCCTTCGATGTCGATGTTGAGCCGTTCGAGGATCTGGGGGATCACCCCCTGAGGCTGTTCAATGAGCGCCAGCAAGATGTGTTCGGTGTCGATCTGGTTGTGTCCATAACGCTGGATGATCTCAGCTGCTCGCTGAGCCGCGTCCTGGGCCCGCTCGGTGAACCTGTCAAATCGCATCATCGCCAAATTCCTCGCTTCACCTCGTGAAGGAGCCTTTCAAGCGGATTATATCATCCGGGGATTTCCGCGGCCGCAAGTGTACATAAGAAATATGTAAGAGATTCCCGGAGCAGACAATGACGCAGATGCAAGTTGGAGGCCGCGATCGTCGGGCCACGTCCTATTCGAGATCTGTTTCACCCTTGCGGCGTGGAAGTCTCGGACGGAACGCGAGTGAGGGTCGGCGTGTGGGTCGGCGTGGCGGTGAAGGTGTAGTACAGCGGGACCCAGCCGACCCGGCCCTCCTCATCCTGAACCTCGACCCAGACCAGTCCCCTTTCAATTGCCTGACCGGAGAGCAGGAGCAAGTGCTCGCCGTCTTGAAGACGGCCGATGATCGGGCCGTCGGGCGCGTCGCGCAGATTGACGCCCAGCCCGCCTGTGTTCCCGACCACCAGTAGCGCCGGCGTGGGGGTCAGGGTCGGCGTCGGAGTGGAGGTCGGCGTGGGAGTCGGCGTCAGCGTCGGGGTCAGCGTGGGCGTGTCGGTCGGCACCGGCGTGTAGGTCGGCGTGGGGCCGGGGCTGGGGGTGGGCGTGAAGGTGGGTGGAATCAGCGGATTGAGGCGGGCGGAGGGGATCACCGTCAGCACGATGGACGTCGTCCGCTGAAGCTGGGTGGCCAGCTCGTTCTGAAGCTGCTGGACGTCTTCGATCGTGTAGGCCGTTCCCGAGCGGATCGTGATGTTTAGATGGAGCACGTCCCCTTGCTGGCTTGTCTGGACGTCCACCAGTTCGGCGTTCCGGGCGATGACGGCCTTGCGGACGGCGTCCTGGATGAGCAGGTCCTCCCGGCCCTGCCGGACGAAAGTGGCGCTGAGAAAAGCCAGCGGGATGAACAGGATAGCCAGCAGGGCGGCGGATATCTTCAGGCTGCGGGGGATGCCGACGCGATTGAGCGCCTGCCCCTGGGCTCGGAAACCGAGGGCGAAGAAAGTCAAGACGCCAGCGAAAGCGATGGCGGCTAGGTTGGAAAGGTACAGCAGCAAGGCGCCACCGGCGATGCCCCATTGGCCGGTAGCGACCCCAATTCCGACGACACATAAAGGCGGCATCAAAGCGGTCGCAATGGCGACGCCTGGCAGTGCGGCTGACAGCTGCGGCTGTGCCAGGGCATATGCGGCCGCCAGTCCGCCGGCGACGGCGATGATCAGATCGAACGGGCTCGGATGCGATCGGGCGACGACCTCCGCTGGCAGCGTGCCCAGGATCGGGTTGAAGGGGAGGGCCTGGCTCGTCCAGGTGAGGGCGATGGCGACACCGACGGCGAGGACGCCCCCGCGGATGAGGGCGGCTACGGCGTGGCGGAACAAGCGCGTATCCCCGGCGAGCGAGGCCAGACTCACCCCAAGGATGGGGGACATGAGGGGAGCTACGAGCATCGCTCCGATGATCACAGCGGCCGAATCGATGATCAGGCCCAGCGTGGCGATGACACTCGACAGGGCCACGAGCAGGAAGAAGTCGAAATTTGGGGTCGAAGCGTCTCGCAGTTGGACCTGGACCTCGGCCCGACGCTCGAGGGTGAGCGGCATGACAAGCGCTCGCAGGACCCGCAAGAACCGCACTTGCACGCTGTGCGTACCCGGAGCAGGGGAGGGTTGCGTGGGTGTTTCCTGCATGAAGCCAATTCTAGTCAAGGTCGACGTACAAGCAATCTTCCAAATCGGGCAAATTGCGCCTTCTTCAGGTTGTGGCCCGGTCGAGGCAAGCAGATCGGATGCGGGGTGAACCGGGTCGGGGGATGCCTCAGAGCCGCCGTCGTGGTCGCAAGGGACAGAGCGGCGAGGGCGGACCATGTGCTACGGCGCCAATGAAAGCGTGATGCCGCCGGCCGGATACGTTGTGAGCGCCTAGCCCAAGAGTCCGGGTTGCGTGGAGACTTCCGGATGCTAGACTTCCCACAGCCGCCAGCCTGCCGCAGTCCCCGTGGTGGCTTGCCTGAACGGCGCTGGCCAGGCCTGGTCACGGGCCTGGCTAGGTGGCATCTGGAGGAACATAAGCTTGGAGAAGGGTCAGACGTCGATAGGGAGTGTGCCTGCTCGCCCGGCCGGCATCCTCTCAGACCCGAGCCCGCTTTCGATCATCATCGACAGCCTCGATGAGGTTGTGATGATGGTCGACCCGGCCGGAGCCGTGCGTGCGATGAACCAATCTGCACTGCGCATGTTGGGTTACGCTTCGACCGAGGTATGTGGCCAGCCGTTGAGCCATTTCGTGTCCCGCGCCGCATTCGCCGGCGCGGTCGGCTTTAATCGACTGCTTCAAGAGGGCAGCGCCCATGTCCACGCTGCATCTCTCGTGGCGAGCGACGGCACGGAAGTGCCGGCCGCGCTGTATGCGGCTTCGATCCCCAACGAAGTAGGCGAGCCCGGGGTCGTGATCATCGTGGGGGACGACCTGCGACCGTCCCGCGAACTGGAAGAATTGCGAGTGGTACATGCCGTTGCGCTGGCGGCCGCCGAGGCCACCAATGAGGCGGCCCTGGTGGAACGTGTTACCGGCATCATCGGTGATGCGTTGTATCCGGACAACTTCGGCATCTTGCTCCTCGACGACGAGACAAAGCGGCTCCGGCCGCATCCGTCCTACCGCCGGGGACGCGGAGAAACGGAAGACAAGTTGATTCCGGTGGGCGAGGGCATCACCGGGTCGGTCGCGGCGACGGGACGCCCTTGGCGGATCCCTGACATCTCGCGTGAGCCCGCTTACATCGCCGCCGACGCCAACATGCACTCGGAGCTTTGCGTTCCGCTGCGCGCCGGTGATCGGGTGATCGGGGTCATCAATGCCGAGAGTGCGAGCCTGGATGCTTTTAGCCAGGCCGACGAACGGCTGTTGTCGACCGTTGCCGGCCAGCTGGCGACCGCGATCGAGCGCGTGCGATTGTTCGGCGCCGAACGCAAGCGGAGAGAGATGGCCGAGGCGTTGCAGCGGGTGGGTGTCGCTTTGAGCGAATCCCTCAACTTCGATACGGTGCTCGACCGGCTCCTGCAACAGATCGAGTTGGTCGTTCCATTCGACTCGGCCAATGTCATGCTGGTGGACGATGGGCGCGTCCGAGTGACACGTATGCGTGGTTACTCTGCCTACGGCCAGGACGTCGAGCGTTCCGTCGGCCAGTATTCCCAGGAAATTGCCCGGGTCCCCGCCATACGTTGGATGGCCAAAGCCGGCAGACCGCTGGTGATCGCCGACGCCAAGCGCGAGCAGCGGAAGATCATCGGGCCGATCGCCGGCCGCGTTGGTTCCTGGGCGGGCGCGCCGATTGTCGTCGAAGGCAGGGCCACGGCGTTCTTCTCGGTCGAAAAACGCGAGGCGGGCTTCTACACCCACGATCATGCGGAAAGCCTGAGCCGTTTCGCCGGCCAGGCAGCCCTGTCGTTCCAAAATGCCCGGCTGTTTGCCGAGTCCCAACGTCAGACGCAGGAGCTCAGTGCACTCTACGACACTTCGCTGGTGATGGGGAGCATTCTGGATGTCGAACGCTTGCTGCGCCTGCTGCACCACCAGGTGCAAGCGCTGATGGCGACAGACATTTTCACCGTGGCCTTGTACCGCGCCTCAACCGACACCGTCGAGAGGATCTTCCTCATCCAGGATGGAAGGATCAAGAACGAACGCGGCCCCGAGCTCAGCCTCGATCAAGCCGGTCTCATGGGCTGGGTGATCAAGAGCCACCGCTCGCAGCTGGTCGGCGACCTGACGGAGAACGCGCCTCAGGTCCAGATTCTCGACTCCGAACGCCAGGTGCGCTCATGGCTAGGTGTGCCTCTCGTTGTGCGCGATGAACTCCTGGGCGCGGTGAGTGTGAGTTCGCGGAATCCGCACGCGTTTGGAGAGGCAGATCGGCGTTTCCTCGAGGCGATCGCCGGCCAAACTGCGGTGGCGCTGGAGAACGCGCGCCTGTTCGCCGTGACCGAGCGCAGGGCGAAGGAAGCTGAGACACTGCATCAGAGCGCCGCGTTTGTGACATCGACATTGCAGCAAGAAGACGCGATAGGACGTATCCTCGAGCAGCTGTCTCTAGTTGTTCCGTACGATAGCGCCGCGGTGCTTCTGCTGCGCGAGGGCGCAGTCGAGATCGTTGGAGGCCGCGGTTGGGAAGACCCATCGATGGTGGTCGGCATGCGCTTCCCGGTTCCAGGGGACAACCCCAATACGGTAGTGATCCAGTCGGGCCGGCCACACGTACTCGGCGATGCCCCCAAAGCGCACGCGCCGTTTCGGCAGCCACCCCACAGTCACATCAACTCTTGGCTTGGGGTCCCCCTGATTGTGCAGGATCAGGTGATCGGTATGCTGTCGGTGGACAGCGTTCACAAGGATTATTTCACGCAAGACCATGTTCGCCTGGCGGCGGCATTTGCCAATCACGTCGCCATCGCACTCGAAAACGCAAGGCTCTTCGAGGATACACGCCGCAGGGCATCTGAGTTGGCCATGTTGCTGGAGATCTCAGCTCAATTGCGGGCTGCCTCAGCTGGGGAGGAGATGCTACCGGCGCTGGTCGAGATGGCGGCTCGGGCTGTCGCGGCGGAATACGCCGCCGTGTTCCTCGCCGACCCCCGATCGGGGAAGGTGACCAAACGGGCCAGCCATCCGTCGAACCTGGACCGACCGGACGGGCCCTGGGATGTCGGTGAGGAAGTCATTCTTAACGTGGCCGAGAAGGGGAACGCCCAGATCTTCGATCGAGGTGCTCCCCATCAAGGGGACGAGGATGACAGTCAAGCCGGCGCGGGGACGATAAGCCCGAATTGGCAGCATGCGGTCCTGCCGCTGCGAAGCCAGGATCATATTGTCGGGGTGCTACAGCTCACCAAGGGGGGCGGCCGAAAATTCTCGGTCGCCGGCCTGGACATGCTTACGGCGATCGCTGATATCGCCGGCAACGCGTTGGATAGGGCCAATCTGATGGAGACCCTGGAGGAGCGTGTGCGGGAAAGAACCCAGGAGTTGGCTCTGGCCAACGAGCGGCTGACGGAACTCGATCGTCTCAAGAGCGAGTTCGTGTCGAACGTTTCGCATGAGCTTCGCACACCGATCACCAACATCATGCTCTTCCTCGAACTTCTCGAGGCGCCCGGAAAAGAGAAAAAGCGACCAAGCTACATGGGAGTGCTCAAGCACGAGGCGGATCGACTGGCACGTCTGATCGAGGACTTGCTGACACTGTCGCGCATGGAGCAAGAAGGTCTGCCTTTTATCCCCGAGTCGCTCAGCCTTGAGCCGCTGCTGGCGACGGTGGTATCAGCCCACGAGGCCAGAGCTATCGAGAAACAGGTGTCAATCGGGTTCAAGGCGAACCCAGGTCTGCCCAAAGTCGTCGCCAGTCGCGAGCAGATCGTTCAAGTGTTCACCAATCTAGTTGACAACGCGGTGGCCTATACCCCGCCCGACGGCGAGATCGTTGTATCCAGTCGCCTCGAGGACAGGGCCGGCGTGAAGTACGTCGCGGTTCAAGTTCTCAATTCCGGGCCGGTGATCCCCGAGGACGATCTGCCCCACATCTTCGAGCGCTTCTATCGAGGCAAGACCGGACGCGAGTCGGGTGAGCGTGGTACGGGCCTCGGTCTGGCGATCTGTCAGGACATCCTGGCGCGACACAATGGGATGCTCGAAGTCGAGACGCGCGAGTCGCTGGGGACAGCTTTCACGGTCTGGCTCCCCCTGGCCCCGGCGAGTGTGGAATAGCGAGCGATTGTCCACAAGCCCGGCCTTCCGCTGATCGGGCCAGGCCCGCCGAATGCCAATCTGTACTCCCCGTAATCAACGTCACCCATAAGGCGACACCGACCAGGCGACGTCAGCTGAGGTGTGAAGCCGCGAGCATCCGTTTTCGGAGCCCGAGAGGCGATCACTCCTATTCGCATCAAGAAGGTAGAAGGCGAGCACTAACGCGTTGGCGAGGTAACCTGGCCGGACCGTCCGATGAGGCCGGATGGGCTGAGGTGGAGGAGTCGGGAGGCTATTGTTCCTGCAAGACGCCGATGGTCATGCCATCGCCGGCGGGAAAGATCGTCGATATCAAGCGTGGATTCTCTGCCACCCGCTGGTTCAGCTCGCGCGTAGCCAATACGGCCGGATCTCTGTTGTCGAGATCCAGAATCGCTCCCTTGCGAAAGGCATTGTGTACGGCCAACACACCCCCCGGCCGAAGGTGATCAAGAGTCCACTCAAGATAGGCGGGATTGCCTTCTTTCTCGGCGTCGATGAAGACGAAATCGAAGGGTCCATTGTCAGAGAGCTCGAGGAGAAGGTTGTGGGCGTTGCCGACGCGGATCTCGACTCGGTCTTCGACTCCGGCCAGCCGGAAATGCTCCCTGGCGATTTCGGCCCGCATTGGATCCAACTCCAGGGTGATGAGGCGTCCGCCTGCCGGCAGGCCGCGTGCGATCCACGTTCCACTGTAGCCACCCAGCGTTCCAATTTCGATGGCCACCTTCGGCCGGCACGCGGCCACCAGGACCTGAAGAAACCGTCCCTCCTCGGGCTTGACGGTGATGGTCGGCAGTCCGCGAGCCTGAACCTGCTCTCGAATGCGGGCGAGTGTGTCATCCTCCGAGGCGAAGGTCTGCGTGATGAAGGCTGAGAGTGCATCGCCGTAAGTTGTCATGATCAATCCGCCTGTCGGTTTGGATGCATTCCTAAGACGAGGCCATGAGACACCGCTATCTCGCGGCCTTCTTCGAGGAGGAAGCGATTATACCCTTGTACTTGGTTGGAGGCGGCCGGTACAATCATCATATGGCCGAAGGGCTAACCGAGATGCTGTTGGATTGGTATCAGCATAACGCGCGCGACCTGCCGTGGCGGCGGACGCGCGATCCATACGCGATCTGGGTCGCAGAGATCATGCTTCAGCAGACCCGCGTGGAGACGGTGCTTCCTTACTACCGACGTTGGATGGGGAAGTTCCCGGAACCAAAGGTGTTCGCCGAAGCGAGTTCGGATGAGGTAATGTCGGCCTGGGAAGGGCTCGGCTACTACCGACGCGCCCACTTGATGCAGCGTGCGGCAAAGAAGATTCTGACCGATCACGATGGACAAATCCCCCGCAGTCAGGACGATCTTCGCCATCTCCCGGGCGTTGGTGAGTACACCGCGGCCGCGATTGGGGCGATCGCCTTTGACCAGGACGTCGTGGCCCTGGATGGGAACCTGAGGCGGGTTCTGGCGCGGGCGCTGGACATGGATCTCGACCCACGCTCGCCGGTAGGGAAGGCGCGCCTGGTCGCCTATGCCACGAGGCTGCTTCCAGCGGGCAAGGCCTCAGCGTTCAACCAGGCTTTGATGGATCTCGGTGCGACGATTTGTCTCCCGCGAGCTCCGGCGTGCGGCGTATGTCCAATCTCAGTTCATTGTCGATCATTCGCCGCCGGAACACAGATGGATCGCCCCGTTCACGGGCGGCGAACGCCCATTCCCTCCGTGCGTCGCGCCTGCGCCGTGGTTGAACGACGACATAAGGTCCTACTCAGACAGCGCCCTCAGGGCGGCTTGCTGGGAGGTTTGTGGGAGTTCCCGGGTGTGGATGTGAGCGACGGCGATGAACTCGAAGAAGGCCTACGTCAGGAACTGAAGCACGCGTTGGGAGTTGATGTTGACATCGTGCAACGGATCGGAATCTACCGCCACACCTACACCCATTTTCGAGTCGCCGCTCATGCTTTCCGGTGCAGTTGCGAGGGTTGTGAGCCTTCGTCCATAGACGAAGTTCCCCTCCGTTGGGTAGACATCCATCATCTTCAGGAGAACCCGATGGGAAAGATCGACCGGCGGATTGCCAATGATCTTGCGAGGATGTTCGCCATCGGGTAGGCCGGCGGGGGAAGACGGCACCGCGTATGCTAGAATGTAACTTCGCATCGGTGTCTTGTCGGCGCGATAGATGTTTGTGGCGCGCCCGGGAATGACGCAAGAAGAACAGAGTCTTTTGGGCCGTCATCCGAATTGGTATGAGCAATGATTGCGATCGGTAATCGTCTTCGCTATTGGGCGCTCGGCCTTGCGGCCATCGCTCTTTCGATCATCGGCTGTTCCCTCGCCAGCATTCCTTTCCCCAAGGTTCTTCCATCCACGCAGACGAAGTCGACGGACCTGATCGCCTACATGGGCGCGGATGGGAATATCTACACTGTGGATCCGTCCGATGCATCGAGCCTGGCATTGACGGATGACGCGCAACCGGTCCCAGACGCGGACGGCGCACTGCGCTACTACAGCGATCCGAGTTGGTCGCCCGAGGGAAACGATCTGGCATTCATGGAGGTTGAAGCCGGGCCGGATACTGGTACCCGCTTTTCCGTGCGAGTGCGCGGAGAGGGGGACACCAGCAGCCGCGTCTTGTTCTCCAGTCCGAACCGAGCCCCGATCTACCTGTACTGGTCGCCCGACGGCACGCAATTGAGCTTCATCACATCCGACTCCCGCGGGGGTCCGCTTGCACTGCATCTTGTGCCGGCCGACGGCAGCCCGGGTATGGTGATCGACTCGGGCCAGCCGTACTACTGGTCCTGGTCGCCGACAAGCCGCGAGATCGTGGTCCACGTGGGCGGCTCGGCGGCCGACGGGCCGGATGTGGCACGGCTATCGCACATATCGCTCGAGCCCGAGGTGACCGAGAGTCTGTGGGACCTCGCCCCCCTGTCCTTCCAGGCGCCGGCCTACTCGCCGGACGGCAGTTCGGTCCTGCTGGCGGCCCGGTCTGTAACAGGCGGCTCCGGTCTGCTGCGGGTTACGGCGGACGGCCAAGTGGATGCCGTCTTGTCGGATGACGAGGCGCCGATCGCCTTTGCCTGGAGCCCAAACGGAAAGACCGTCGCGATGATGACCTTCGATCCGGCACAGCCGTCCGGCCTGGGCGACCTGAGCTTCCTGAGACTGGAACCATCGGGTGAGGTTCGCAGAGTCCAAACGCATGCCGAGCGCGTTGTGGCTTTCTCTTGGTCGCCGGACGGCGAGGAGCTCGCGTATTTCGTTCCGGTTCTCCCTGGCACGAACGGGGGTGGGACGAACATCGCCCTGCAGGGACAATCGGTGAGCCTCAAGCTGGCCATTGCCGATCCGGCGGATGGCTCAAGTCGGGACGTCATAACTTTCAGGCCGACTTCAGACTTTCTGCGTATCCTGCCATTCTTCGATCAGTATCTGCGCTCAACGACGATCTGGTCGCCGGACAGTCGCAGGCTGGTAATCCCCAGTTACGACGCAGCCGGAAGGGCGATGATCTTCGTCGTCTCGGCCGACGGGAGCACCGAGCCGCGCCCGATTGCCGAAGGGACACTGGCCTTCTGGTCATGGAAGTAGTCGAAATGCCGTCTCAAGGCCCAGCCGGCGACGGACTGGCTTGAGCGTGCGGAGCATGTCGCCCGACGATCACCGCGGCGCGATGGTTGTGAGGGGCCGTATCAGAGGCTGGAGGCCTGGTTAGTGATGCGAGTGGCCCTCATGGCCCATTGAGGCTTGTTCCCCGCTGGCGTACTTGGCCGGATCGTCGTCGAAGCTCTTCTTGCAGCCCGCCGAGCAGAAGTAGTAGGTCTTCCCCATGTACTCCGACTTCAATTGAGCCGTCTTTTCGTCAACCGTCATTCCACAAACCGGATCGACTGCCATCTTTACCCTCCCTTCGAATACTCGCTGAAACAACAGATATAGCAGTAGACCAATGTCCAGGCCGTCGGCATGGTCCGGCTGCTGTTCGCCCAAGGCCGGCCAGGCGACATGGCGTCTAGCCCATTCTACCCCCCCCCAATCTCTCGTTCTCGGCGAAGGACCCGAGGGTCGTGAAGTGTCATCTTGCGGCGTTCTGATCCCCTTGCTACAATCTCCGGCCCATCCGTCCGGTTGGCGGCGGGGTTGACTCACAGTTGGCGTGCTTTCGACTTCGGGCGAAGGGCGCTTTGACAAGTCGCCGAAATACCGGCTGTTCGTGGCGTATGACGAGCCCATACCCGGCTAATCGGTCCTATCGATCAGTGGTGGATTGGTCCATCGTGGAGGGGGATTGGTGAGTGGACGATTCTCTCTTGCAGGTCTGAGGCTACGCCTCGTCGCCCTTGTCCTTATTGCGGCGTTGCCGGGTCTGGCACTGCTGGTCTACACCGGGGGGAAGCTCCGGCAGGCGGCGGTGGCCAGCGCGCAAGCGCGAGCGCTCCTCCTGGCGGAGTCCGCTTCCCATGATCAAAGCCTGCTTATCGAAGACGCCCGCAACCTGCTTCCTGCGTTGGCCCGGGTGCCCGAAGTGCTTGGCGACGACGCTCAGGCGTGTAATGTTCGTTTTTCTGAGTTGCTTGCCGAGTATCCCGCCTTCGCCAACATCGGTGCGATCCGTCCCGACGGCCAGCTCTTCTGCAGTGCCCTCCCCTTCACGTCTCCTGTAGACCTCAGCGATCGATCCTACTTCCAGCAGGCGCTCTCCACCCAAGCCTTCGCCATCGGCGAGTACCAGATCGGACGGGTGACCCGGAAGGCGAGTATCAACTTCGGGTATCCGGCCGCAGATCCATCCGGTGAGGTACGATCAGTCGTCTTCGCTGCGCTGGACCTGGATTGGATCGGTTCCCTGGCCACCGAGCTCGACCTTCCGCAGGACACTTCCATCACTGTTTTCGACAATAAAGGAACGATCCTTTCCCACTCGCCCGACGATGAAAAGTGGGTCGGAGAATCACTCCCGGACGTCGGGGTAATCCAGGCAGCCCTGGCGGCGCGCGGGAATGGCGTGTTGGAGGCGCCAGGGATGGACGGGACTCCACGTCTCTTCGGCTATCAGCCCTTGGAGCCATCCCCGGAGGATGGCGGCGTGTTCATTGCGGTCGGGATCCCGACGGATGTCGCGCTGGCCGAAGTGCGCCAGGTCCAGGTGGCCAACTACGCCACACTGACTGCCGCACTGATTGCAGCCCTGGCGGCAGCCTGGTTTGGGGGCGAAGTGGTCCTGCTGCGCGGCATTCGCAAGCTCCGAGAGGCCTCGCGTCGCGCGGCGGATGGCGATCTGACGGTCAGGAGTGGCCTGCAGAGCGACATGAGCGAACTCGGCGACCTCGGGCGGGCTTTCGATGATATGGCCGAGACGATCGGGCTGCGCGAAGACGAAATCCGGGAAGCCGCCGACGAGCTCCGTCGACTGAACTGCTCGCTGACGATATTGAGCGCCGGGAACCAGGCGATCATCCGGGCCAAAGACGAGGCGGAACTTCTCGAAGAGATCTGCCAGATCACCGTCAGGATCGGCGAATTCCAGATGGCGTGGGTGGGTTACAGCGAGGCGGAGGCAGACGGACAGGTCAAGCCGATGGCCGTTGCCGGATCCGCAAGCGGCTACCTGAAGGCGATCGAGGTCTCATCCGGCGGAGATGATGGAGCGCGTGAACCTAGCGGACAGGCCATACACACGGGTATACGTCAGACTGTCAAAGGCCTCGGAGAGGGTAGAGAGGGAGCTCCCTGGGTGGCCGAAGCCCAGGCCAGAGGCATTGCGGCATGCCTGGCCTTGCCCTTGCTGACGGAAGGCCATGCCTTCGGTTGCCTGAGCATCTACGCCTCGGATCCGAACGCGTTCGATGATCGGGAAACCCAATTGCTGGCTGAACTGGCTGATGACCTGTCCTTCGGCATCCATCATCTGCGCTCGGAACAGATGCGCCGGAAGGCCGAGTCTGAACTCCGACAGCTTGGGCAATTTCACAGGGAGATCGTCGAAACGGTGGGCGAGGTGATCGCCGCCGAAGATGAACAAGGTCGATTCACATTCCTCAATCCCGCCGTGACGGCGCTCCTGGGCTACGATGTGAAAGAGCTTCTCGGCCGTCACTGGACGACAATCGTCCCAGAGGACCAACGCTCGATCATTGAGGCGGCGTACGATCGTCGCCTCAGTGGAGTGGCGGATAGCTATGAGGTGCAGTTGATCGCAAAGAGCGGAGAACGTGTCCCGGTGATCGTCGCCGGGGCGCCTCGAGGTCAAGGAGAGGCATTCAGTGGAACGGTGGCGGTCTATACGGACCTGCGCGAGCGAAAGCGCGCCGAGAATCAGATTCGCCGCCACGCATTGCGACAAGAGGGACTCAACCGGATCATCGCACTGGCCGCAGGCGCATCGAATGTGTTTGAGGTGATGGACGAACTCCTGGGTCACATCGCCCGGGCCGTTGAGGTGAACAAGGCCGCAATCTGGCTCTCTGATCGGTTCGCCGCTCGAGGGCTCTCAAAAGAGTCCGGGCGGTCCATCGCCCGCAAGCTGGCCGGACCGGACATCGACAACTCCCGGGCGTTGGTTGTGAACGATTGGAACCAGGACACGGATGACGCCAGGGCGTTGGCTCTGACCGAGGTGATTCGCGGCAACGGGATCTCGGCATCGATCATCGCGCCGGTATTCGTCGAGACCTGGCTTCTGGGATGGATCTGCCTGGCCTCGGAAGCACCGCGCCGCTGGTCGACCGAGGAAATCGAATTTGTCGATGCCATCTGCCGGCAGGTCGCCAACACGGCACAACGCCAGGGCCTGATGGAGACCACACAAGAACAGGCTGAGCAACTTCAGCAGATTCTCGATAGTGTCCAGGAGGGCATATTCACGGTCTCGGAGGCGGGGAATGTGCTCATGGCTAACCCTGCCGCAAGCGAGTACCTGAAACTTCTCGCGGGAGTACGGACGGGGGAAAAACTGGTCGAGATTGCCGGCCGACAACTCGGGGAACTGACGACGCCGAGACCGGACGGCCTACCGTACGAAATTGTCCATGCAGGATCACCTCGAAGAGTGTTTGAGCTCAGCGCGCACAAAAACCCAGACGGTTCGGCGTTTGGTGTGTGGACAATCCTCATGCGCGAGGTGAGTTCGGCGCGCGAGCTCCAAGAACGCGCTCAGTTGCAGGACCGGCTCGCCGCCGTCGGGCAACTGGCGGCCGGGATCGCCCATGACTTCAATAACATCATTGGGACAATGATTCTGTACAGCGAGATGCTCCTCAAGGAGCCGGCCCTGGAAACGCGCGCCAGGGAACGCGCCACGACGATTTTCAATCAGGCCCAGCGGGCAGCAGAGCTCACGCAGCAGATCCTGGATTTCAGTCGTCGCGCAGTTGTGGCCAAGCACCCTCTTGATCTGGTCACGTTTCTGAAGGAATTCAGGACCCTGGTAGAGCGAACCATGCCTGAGAACATCTCGATCGTGATGGATATGCCCGAAGGTGAAGTGATCATCAACGCCGACCCCGGCAGGCTTCAGCAGATCATCATGAACCTGACGATCAATGCTCGCGATTCGATGCCGGGGGGAGGCACGCTGAAGTTTGACGTTGATCGCGTGGAGGTCAAACCGGGGAAAAGGCCACCCGAGAGTGGCATGCGTCCAGGTGAATGGGCCCGGCTCCTCGTCTCGGATACTGGCGACGGCATCAAAGAGGAGGCCATCCCGCACATTTTCGAACCGTTCTACACGACCAAAGAACCCGGCGAGGGGACCGGTTTGGGGCTCTCCCAGGTATATGGACTGATCAAACAGCACGATGGCTTCATTGATGTCAAGAGCAAGGTTGGAGAGGGCACAACGTTCATAATCCACCTGCCGCTGATCGCGGTTGACGTGCTTCCGCCAATCCTCCCGCGTGACGCCGCACGAAGAGAGGGCGCCGGCCAATTGATCCTCGTCGCCGAGGATGACCCGACCATTCGAGATGCCGTTCGAGAGGCGTTGGAGGACCACAACTACCGCGTGCTCCTGGCTGCCGACGGCACGCAGGCATTGGAAGTCGTCGAGCAGCACCGGGGCCTGATCACCCTGATCATCAGCGATCTGGTGATGCCACGAATGAGCGGAAGAGATCTCTATCGGACTGTGAGGGAACGTTATCCGCGGGTCAAAATGATCCTGATTACCGGCTACCCCCTTGGAGGGGATACCCAGGAACTTCTCGATGCCGGCGCAGCGACGTGGATCCAGAAACCATTCATCTCCGAAATCCTGGTTGAAAAGGTCGCCGAACTCCTGGCCGAGGCCGACTGACCTTCCGCCCACCCGGGATCAATCTGGAGCGTTGGCAAGGCTGAAATTCAGGGGGTTGAAAATGAAATTGTCCGCATATAATAGCTTTCGCCATCAGGCGAAAGCGTGCCGCGACGGCTGTGTGCCGGCCGTTCCCGGGCGCGGTCGAGATGAAGGATCCGCCAGCCCTTGGGTCCGGTGCGGTGTCCGGAACCTGGGGGCATATGTCCAGCGGCCCTGGCCTCGAGGTCATCTGACCTTCTCAAGATAATCCCGCGAACTACTCCAACCGAATCCGTGTCTTCCCTTGGGGGCGCAGTCAACGCGACTCGACCCGCCCGGGCTGTCCAATGCCGTCCAGGACGGAGGCGGCCATGCACGGAGGTGACACGCAACGAGCCACTTGAAGGCCCGTGGGTCCCCCACGAGGCCGGGAACATTGGTGACTGCTGTGCCGTCTTGTTCTTTTGGAGCGAAGAAAGTACATCTGGAGTGACGTGAATGGACAAGCTGCTCGATATCAAGCCGGTCTGGCTGGTTTTTGCGGTGTCAGGCCTGTTCGTTGTCAGTCTGGTGGTCGCCGTGGCGGCGATGGCATCGCTGGGGGTGTTCGGACCGCTCTTCTCGTCCCCGCCGACCCCGTTTCCGGGCGGAACACCCCAGGTGTCGGCGACGCCCGGCGATTCATCGGCTTCAATCAGTGGCAGCATATGGCACGACTTGTGCGCGGGAGGAGCTGCGGGGCAAGCTGAACCTGGTTCGGCCCCGCCTGGGTGTGCCTGGATCGGAAATCTGGGTGCCTTCGCCGCCGACGCCGTCCGCCAAACCGGCGAGCCCGGAATCGGCGGGGTGTTGGTGGAGCTAGGACCGGGCGCGTGTCCTTCTCTCGGGCTGGCGACGACCTTCACAGCCGGAGACGGCTCATACACCTTCTCCGGGATATCGCCGGGCACATACTGTGTTTCAGTCGACCCTGGTCTGGGGGTGAACACCTCCATCCTCGCCCCCGGCCAATGGACGTCACCCGAACGGACAAATGGCCGGATCCAGGTGGGGGTTGCAGTCGGATCGGATGAGGGCGCACGCGATGTCGACCTGGGATGGGACTACCAATTCCTCCCTGAGCCTGAGCCGTCCCCGGTACCCTTGTCCACAACCACGCCCGGTCTGACGCAATGCACCGACAAGGCTTCGTTTATTGTGGATGTGACGATTCCCGACAGTTCGAGCATGAAGGCTGGGAGTTCGTTCAAGAAAACCTGGCGCATTACGAACAGTGGCACTTGCAGTTGGGATTCTTCGTACTCGATCGTCTTCGCCAGCGGCGAGAGGATGGGAGGTAGCTCACCAAATCCCCTGCCAGGGATCGTCCCGCCTGGCTCGACGGTCGATCTCAGTCTGAACCTCATCGCCCCTTCGGCCAATGGAGCCTACAAAGGAAACTGGCTGCTTAGGAACCCGGCCGGCGCTCTATTCGGCATCGGAGCCCAGGGAGATCAACCGTTCTGGGTTCAGATCGTTGTAGGACCAACAGCAACGCCGGTTCCGGCGCCGTGGAAGGCGGAATTCTTCGACAATCGGGATCTGAAAGGCAATCCCGACCTGGTCCGACGGGATGCGGCCATCGACTTCAATTGGAAACGCGACGCGCCGGCAAGCGGGATGCCGGAGGACGACTTCTCGGTCCGCTGGACAGGACAGTTCTCCTTCGACATGGGTGCCTACCTCTTCTCGGTCGTGGTCGACGATGGCGCGCGACTATGGGTCGACGGTCAGCTTGTCATCGATGAGTGGGAGGACGGTGGGGAGAGGCAGTTCACCACTGTAGTCGGCCTCACTAAAGGGACTCACGATGTCAGGCTTGAGTACTATGAACACACCCGCGACTCGCGTGTGCGACTCAAGTGGGAGAAGGTTGACTCGCCGGGCTATGCCGACTGGAAAGCGGAGTTCTGGCCCAACCGCGATCTGAGCGGAGATCCGATCCTCGTGCGCAATGACACCAAGATAGATTTCGACTGGGGATCGGATGCGCCTGCGGTTGGCGTCTCGGCGGACAACTTCTCGGTCCGCTGGAGTCGCAAGCTCACCTTCGATGAGGGAACCTATCGGTTCAACGTCACGGCCGATGACGGCGTTAGAGTGTACGTCGACGGCCAACGCGTGATCAATGAGTGGCACGACAGTGGGGGTGACAGCCACCATGTGGACCTGAACTTGAGCGGCAAACGGAAGATCGTGGTTGAGTACTACGAACACGGCGGGAGTGCTTTGGTCCAGTTCTCGTGGGATCGTCTCAGCCCAACGCCGACAAAGACGGCGACGCTGACCATCACACCGACCGCGACCGAGGTGCCGCCATCCTCGACGCCGACAGCAACACAAACACAAACGCCTGAGCCTACGTCGACGCTCACGCCTACAAGCGTCCCTGGCCAGGAAGTCGTATTCGACTTCGTCGACAGGGCCTGTGCAGCCGCGTGGACCAATGGTGACGAGGTGCTTCCCTGCCCGGGCCAGGAGGGCGATGCAGGCGGCTACGTCATCAGCCTGAGCAGTCCGGTCCTCGAGACGGGATTGCAGGCCGATGGCTCGGCCTTGAGCACCTCGCCCCAGGCCATCGACAACGGCTGGATCGAGGGCACCTTCCCGTTGTTCAGCGTGCAATCCGGAGATCATTTCAAGGCCGGATTGGGATGCCCGCAGGGCCAAACTGAATGCAGTGTGTCGCTGCAGTTGTCTTACCTGACGGTTGACGATGAGTTGAAACCGAAACTTCTGGGGAGCTGGTCTGAAACCTATGACGGACAGCTCAGTGTCGTGGATCTCGATCTGGCATCGCTGGCCGGCAAGACTGTATCGTTCGTCCTGACGGCGCGGGGCAGCCAGGCCTCGAGTCAGAATGTCGCGCTCTGGGTGAGCCCGGCGATCTGGCGCTAGCGAAGACGGTTGTTGCCTTGACTGCTCGCGGGTGATGGCGCTGCGCCATCGCCCGCGAGCTTGTATGGTTGGTGAAAAGACCCGGGAGGCGGGTAGGCCTGGTGAATTCAGGGCATCCGAGCGGCGCGGATCCTTAGGTTCAGAAACGATGCGATCCTCGCCATCCGGTCAATACTCTGAGGCGATTGCACGAGTGTGACGGTGAAGGAGATCAGCGTGCTCGTCAGCAAGAAGAAGATGCACTCCTCAATCGGCAGGACGCCGGCGATCCGAATGCCCGAGGAGAAGACCGGGCTTATCGTCCACGTGCCGGAAGCGATGGCGATGGCATCGGCGGTGGACAGGTACAGCGTGGATGAGGTGATCGCCAGGCCAAGCCGGAGGCGGAAGCGCCACAGGATGTCGGCGCCGAACGTGAGTTGGAGTGCGAGCGGTGGGATGGCCCAGACGAGCTCGAGGCCCAAGTACCTGCCGGAGGGCCAATCGCTCAGCAGAATGATCAATCCGGCGATCCACACTATGGCGCCAAGGACAAGTCCAACCAGCCGCAACCGAGGGGGGGAGACATGTACCTCATGGTTTGGTAGATGCCGCTCGAGCGTAATCAGCCAGACACCGACGAGCAGAGGTTGGAGAATGAAGAATAGATACTCCTCCAGCGGGACCCATCCGAAGGTCAGACCCGCTACGAGACGCGTGTCGTACCACCAGACAGCATTGGCCACGATGTAGTTGTCCCAAGGGGTCGTGTACACCAAGGCGATGAGGGCGGTGATGAAGAGCGTCATCCGGGTGGGCCCGCCGAGGCCTCGATCGCGCCACAGTCTCACGAGCAGTCCGATCAGGGGCAGGATCAGGAAGACCAGCAGGAAGCCAAAATAGGTCATCGGGTCGACCCTGTGCGTCGATGGACGCGCATCATCACACCCGGGTGCGGCTCGAGGGTTGCGCCCATGTGTGGTCGGGCGTCCGTGGTGAGAAGCTCGAACTCGAACGTCTGAAGCAAGCGCGCTAGCACGGTCTTGGTCTCAAGCAGGCCGAAGCTGGAGCCGATGCAATTGCGAGGCCCTCCTCCAAACGGAATGTAGGAGTACGGGGGGCGGGAGCCACCTGACGCACGACAAAACCGGTCGGGGACAAATTGATCGGGATCCGGCCAGTTCTCGACCAGACGGTGAGTGAGATAGATCGAGTAGATCACGCGCGTCCCGGCCGGGATGCGGTATTGGTGGAACGTCAACTCCCGAGCAGCAACGCGCATCCCCATGTGGACCGGCGGGTAGAGCCTAAGCGTTTCCCTCACCATACTGTCCAAGAAAGGCAGCGCTTCGACATCTGAGGCGCCCCACAGCCTGTCGCCGAGGAGCGTGTCGACTTCGCTCCGGGCACGGGTCATGACTGATGGTTCCTTCCCCATGAGATAGAGCGCCCATGTGAGAAGCGCCGTGCATGTGTCGTGACCGGCGATGAGCATGGTCAGCATCTGATCGCGGATGAGATCATCATCGATTCCAGGCTCCGCGACGAGCAGGCCCAGCATGTCTTCACCGGGAGCGCGTGAATGTCGCCGTTCGCGGATCAACCTGTACAGGTAATCATCCACCTGGCGACGAGCTCGGCAGTATCCCGGACGGGGGCCCGCCGGCCAAATCAACCACGGGCCCGGCGAGATGTATTTCAGAAGCCGCAGGATGGATGACCACAGGTGTGGCATGTCGGAGGCGAAATCAACGCCGAACAGGGTCTCCATCAGGATCAACAGGGCCACGCGGCGCATTTCGGTGAGCATGTCCCTATGAGTCGCATCTTGCCATGTGTCCGTCACCCGATCCGTCTCTCGAACGATGCTGCTGGTGTAACTCGCTGCCCGTTGACGGCGCAAGGCCGGGGCCAACAGGCGGCGCAGCCGATCGTGATCGTGCCCATCTTCGACCAGAAGGCCGTGCCGCAGAAGTCGCGTGACGGGATCCGAACTCATGCGCCAGTGCAAATCGTCGCGCGCGGTCACATGAACGAAGCGATTGGCTTCGGGTCCAACCAAAACGACCGCATTGAACCCGGGTAGAGGCAGGCGGAAGACGTCCCCCATGGTATCGTGCAGCGCCTGCAATACGGCCAGCACGCTCCTTTCTCGGAGCAACACTTTCAGAGCGAGAAGACCGGCCTTCCGATCGGGAAGAGGCGGGTCCTCGAGTACGAGTGAGTCGACGGGCGCAAGCCGAGCTTGAATCTCATTCGGGCGAGCGTTCATGACGACTGAACCATTTGTCTACTGGACATGGCGACCTTGAAGGCCGATAGGGCGCGGACTCTGGCCTGCGCGTGATCGACGATTGCGTCGGGGTAGTCCCGACCGATTACACAGCCGGATTCGTGTTGAACATCGATTGGCATGCGCCACGGCTGGTGAATATGGGCCCGGGGTACGTCATGCAGCTCCGGAATCCAGCGCTTGATGTAGTCACCCCTTGGATCGAACTTCTTCGCCTGCAGGGTGGGATTGAACACTCGGAAATAGGGCACGCCATCGGTCCCGGCGCCGCAGACCCACTGCCATCCGCCGGCGTTAGCCGCCGGATCTCCGTCAACAAGGTGACGCATGAACCACTCCTTGCCCAACCGCCAATCGACGAGTAGATCCTTCGTCAGGAACGAGCCGACGATCATTCGAGCGCGGTTGGGCATCCAGCCGACCTGAAGAAGCTGGCGCATGGCGGCATCCACAATCGGGTAGCCCGTCTGGCCGGACTGCCACGCGGCCAGGCCAGCTTCGTTTGTTTCCCAAGAGACGTGCTCATAGGCCGATTTCAGCGGCCGGTGCAGCATTTCAGGCGTGGCGTCGAGGGAATGAAGATAGAAGTCGCGCCAAATGAGCTGTGTGATCCAGGCCTCGACGCCTCTTCGGGCTTGCGCGTCCGGCGCACCCAGCAAGGATTGGCGGGCCGCCGAGAATGCGCGTAGCGGAGAGAGCATCCCGAATCGGAGGTAGGGTGAGAGGCTCGAAGAGGCATCCATGTCGAGACGATGTCGTGCCTCGCTGTAAGAATAGACCGGGGGCTGGTCGCTCCATAAGAAGGCTGCCAGCCGCCGCTGGGCTTCGGCCTCGCCGGCTGGAAACCATGCTGGCGCAACCGCTTCGGGGATCGGCATGCAGGCGAGAACGCCCGGAGATTGCAGGCGGATCGACTTGGAAGGAAGGTCAGGGATCCTGGCCATCGGCAGGCCCTGCCACGCCTGGCGGAATGGGGTGAACTTCCGGCGCGCTGAGCCATCCTTTCTACGCAGAGCCTCGGGAGGCTGGATGCTCTCGCCTGCGACCAACTCCAATGGGACCGAGCGCGCAACCGCCCTGTCCCTGCGCTTTGCATAGGGCGAGAAATCCCGCTCGGCGAAAACGACGGTTGCGTCGGTTTCGGAGACGAGAGTCGCCAGCGCTTCCTCGGGTCGGCCCCGGCGAAGAATGAGGCGTGAGCCACGCACCTGCAGATCAAGATCCAACTGACGAAGGCCGGCGAGAAGAAACGCTTCACGCTTCTCGCCGCGTGAACGACCACCAAGCAGGACGGGATCCAGGACGAACACGGGTACCACGCGTTCGGCGTTGTCCAGGGCTGAGGCAAGTGCCTGGTTGTCTTCGAGGCGCAAATCGCGTCGAATCCACCATAGTGCTGTCTGGGAAGGGGGCACGGCCGACGGATGCCTCATCGCTTTCAACTATCGGACGTCGACGAAAGCTGATTCATCTGTGACAGGACGGGCGGCCTCAGCGTGATCAGTCTCGCCAGGATCCCGGGCAACATCCAGACCTTTCGCCAGCCTGGAGTATGTGCCCGAACGGTGTGCACCCGGAAGCCGATGAGACGTATCTCGTGCAGGATGGCCCGGTAGAGAAGCGCAGCGGCGCCGACGGCAGGCCGAGCGATCGGCGACAGAAGCGCGATCCCGGGCAAGGCCTCATCATAGAGCGCCTGTGCCCGGGCGATCTCAAACAGCATCAAAGACTCGAATCGCTCGTCGTGAACGCCGGCCAGAATGTCGTCAGGCGTCAGTCCGAATTGTCGCAGATCGGCCAAAGGCAGGTAAACGCGGCCACGGCACGCATCCTCGCCGACATCCCTCAGGATATTGGTGAGCTGCAAAGCTATCCCGAGTTTGACGGCGTAAGGGGCTGCCTGTTCAAAGGTCACCCCTCGCGCCAGACCCAGAATCGGCATGGCCATCAGCCCCACGGTCGAGGCAACCAGATAGCAATAGTGCCGGAGATCCTCCCAGCTGGCATAGTGCTGTTTCACGATGTCCTGGCGCACGCCTTCGATCAGCTCTGTTTGATAGCGTAGGTCGACTCCGTAAGATTCGCGAACGTGGGCCCAGGCGACAAGGACCGGATTCACCTGGCGGTTCACCGGTCGGTCTACGGCAAACTGCCAGCGCTGTACATCCTCCTGAGAGGCATTGTGCCGATCGACAAGGTCGTCTGTCGTCCGACAGAAGGCATAAAGGGCCCGGATGGCCCGGCGTTCGGCCATGGGGAGCAGGGACGTCGCCAGGAAGAAGGTCTTGGAGTGCTCCAGGATCATCTCTTCCGTTCTGGCGAAGGAATAGGCAAGCGAGGGCCGGATAGGAATAGGGTGGTTTAGAGTGAACACAGATAAACCTCTTCGTGTCTCCGTGCTGCCGATCATCCGATGAGATCCGCAGCGATCTTGGCCGAAGACAACACACCGGGAATGCCGGCGCCGGGATGTGTGCCGGCGCCGACCAGGTAGAGATTGTCGAAGTCCTCGGACCGGTTGTGTGGACGGAACCAGGCAGATTGAGTCAGGATCGGCTCCACCGAGAAGGCCGAGCCGAGGTAGCTGCCCAACTCACTCTGAAAGTGCCGTGGGTCGATGAAGTGCTCAACGGCGATGTTGGCTTGAAGATCCGGCAGGTAGTTCTCTTCCAGGAACGACATAATGCGATCGCGATAGGGGACGGCGGCCTCTGCCCAGTCGATGCCGGAGCCGAGATGAGGGACCGGAGACAGTACGTAGAAGGTCTCGCCGCCTTTCGGCGCCAGTGATGGATCAGTGAGCGTCGGCATGTGCAGGTACAGGGAAAAATCCTCCGCCAGGACTTTGCGACCGAAGATATCGTCTACCAGACCCTTGTAGCGATCGCCCAGGATGATGTTGTGATGAACCAGCTTGGAAGAGGTGTACCGACGCCGGGTTCCGAAGTAAATGACGAACAATGACATGCTGTAGCGCATGCGCTCGATCCGGCGATCGGTGTACTTGCGTCGATGTTGCCCGGGAATCAGATCCTTGTACGTGGAGGCGACGTCGGCGTTGGAGACGACAACGTCGGCCGAGAACAGCCTGCCCTCAGCCGTGCGGACTCCGGTCACACGTCCGCCGCGAGTGATGACCTCTTCGACTTCGGCGTTCAGATGGACTCCGACGCCCAACTCCTGCAGCAGCCGACCGAGCGCCTCGATGATGGCCCCCGTGCCCCCCATGGCGTAGTGCACGCCCCAGGTCCGCTCGAGGTAGTGGATCAACGCGTAGATCGATGTCGTCTGGAATGGGTTACCGCCGATGAGCAATGGATGGAAGGAGAAGCAGCTGCGAAGGAAATCGTCTTTGACGAATTGGGAGACGTATTGGTAGACGCTGCGATAGGACTGCAAACGGACGAGATCGGGCGCCACTTTCAGCATGTCGCCGAATTTGAGGAAGGGTCTATCGGCCAATTCGACGAAGCCCTTCTGGAAGATGGCCCGAGTGCTGTCGATGAATGACTGGTAGCCTTCTTTGTCCGACGGGTTCCAGCGATCGATCTGATCGGCGATGAAGCCGGCATCGTCGTTGTAGTCGAAGTAGCGGCCATCGTGATTGAAGATGCGGTAAAAGGGATCGAGCGGAACGAGCGTGAAGTAGTCCTCCCGCCGCCTGCCCGCCAATTCGAATAACTCATCGAGCATGAAGGGAGCGGTGATGACCGTCGGACCGGCGTCAAACCTATAGCCATCGAGCTCGTAGACATAGGCCCGGCCCCCGAGCTTGTCGAGCTTCTCGAGGATCTGGACCTCATGACCCGCCACTGCCAATCGGACCGCGGCGGCCAATCCGCCAAAACCGCTCCCGATGATGATGATCTTCTTCGTCATGCGAATCTCCACTTCAGTAGAGCACTGATCGAAAGCGTGCTGTACCGGGCTCGTTGCCTGATCGAACAGTCAGGTGAGGGCGTCATGCGATGCCCGCCAGCCCTTCCTTGTTGCGGGCGCCAATCCCCTCCGCACGCCCGCAATCTGGGCCGTGAGGCCTGCATTCCCTTAACGATACTGGCCGGCTTGAGACCCTCTGGTGAGCGCGATGCGGCTTGGACGGGGTGGTCCGCGGAAAGAGCCCGGCGGTGTAGACGGCAGACATCTCACGCGACCGATGCCTGTTGTTGGCCGTCAGACTCGAGCGATCGGCGCGTGATCCAATTGCGGTAGGCGAAGAGCACCCGAAGCGCGACGCGAGAAAAGAGTAGCCTGGTCAGTAGCCCGTGAAGGCCCGGCCGATGCTCGTACTCAATTTGATCCAGGACACGGGTAGCCCCCTTGCCTTCGGAGGAGAAGCTGTGCTTGTGTACCCAGTGCGCAAATGGGCCAGTTTCCTGGCGATCTGTAAAACCGCTCAGCCGGTCGACATCCGAGTGAATTGCCAGCCAGTGTACTGGTAGAGGCCCGAACCAAAGGACGAAGTCCGCTTCCGACCCCTCACTCACGGGACCGGCCCGGTTCAACTGTACCATAATCGGCAAAGGTGTCAGCGGCGCAGGACTCGCGAGTCGTGGTGAAAATCCGCGACTTCCCGAATGGGCGCCAGGACGAGCGACGAGTTCTCGAAGACTCTCATGCTCTCATCTCCCGGTTGGGTAGGTGGGTGGCGTGCGACGTTCCGGCGCATGGCCGCCATTTGCGCTCAAGGTTGACTTGCCAGGGTGGCCTGCCACTGATAGATGGGAGGCCGGCTGCGTGAGATTGCCTCATGGATGACAGCCAATGGACTCTTCGAGCAACACCGAGAGGCATCGCGCACGTGGTATCCGTTCTGTTCATTGAACTTCCTCCGACGCGCTGCCACCGTTTGTGCAGACAACGATGACAGTCCACGTCGCACCGCGCAGGGATGAGATCGCGTCAAAGCCGCTCTTGAGTTTCCCGTACTTCCGGCCCAAAAGGGCGTTGGCCAGCTTGGCCTCTTCGCCGCCGGCAAAACGCGCTGTGCCTGCGACCCATTTGCCGAGCAACATGCCACGCGAGTCGCACGGAGCGACCCGAACGAGAGGGTTGTCCCGCAAGCGTTTCACCTTGCCCGAATCTTCATAGGTGCGAACAAAGAGCCTCTCACCATCCTGAGCGAACCACACGGGCGTCCTGACCGAGCTGCCGCTGCGCTTGTATGTCTCAAGATTGAGGAAATCATGCTCTGCGAATTGCCCGAATTCGTCGTTCATCGTGAGCGTGTCATTTGGGTTCATCATGAAATGCTTGTCCTGTCGAAAGTTGAGGTGCTCATCAAGTCAACGTTCATTCTGGCAATCGGGCCGGGTGGGTCACTCCCCAACCAGGGGGGAGATGTCCAAAGGCACCGGGCCTGCCCCCGTCGTCCCGATGCCTGAGGGTAGCGGCGCGTCCGGCCGCAATATCAGGCGCTGCCAGGCGAAGACGACCGCCCAAGCCAACACCAACGCGCTGAAGATGCCCGGGGCCCACGCCCCCAATTGCTCCAGTAAGGCTCCTCCAAGCGAGGGTGCAACGACTCGGGTCAGGCTCTCCAAAGAGGCAGCCAAACCCAGCGTGCCACCGGCTTCTTCAGGGGGGACAGCTTTCGTCAGCGCGCTGCTGATCACGGTGTTCAGAATGCCGCCGGACACGGCCAGGGGCGCCAGCACGATGAGCAGAGCCAACAGGCTCGGTGTAAACGCCCACCCCACCAGCGACACTGTCATGGTCGCAAGGGCGATCACGATCAAACGGCTATCGGCGAGACGTGAGGTGAGCCATCCGACGCCGAAGCCCTGGACGATGACCGCCAGAACGCCGACGTAGGTGAGCACGTATCCGGTCTGTTGGGCGTTCATTCCGAGGCGGGTCTGCGCGTAAAGGGCGAAGATCGTCTGGAACATCGAGAATGCCAGCCCGAAGAGCAGGCGGATGTTGAGAAGCGGGCCAACCCGAGGACGGTGAAGGGCCTCCCCGAGCGCCGCGAGTGTGAAGGGCACCCTGGGGCGGGCAGCCGCCTCAGCTCGCTGAGAAGCGCTGAGAGACTCGGGGAGCCAGAGTAAGACGCCGATCAGGTTGAGCAAGGACAGGCCGGCAGCCACGAGCGCTGGGAGTGCGTAGCCCCACACGCTCAATGTCCCTCCGACGGCCGGGCCGATGATGAAACCCAGCCCGAAGGCGGCGCCGATAAGGCCCAGACCCCGCGCCCGGTTGGACGAGTCGGTGATGTCGGTGATATATGCCTGGGCAACGCTGATGTTGCCGCCCGTCAGGCCGTCTAGGACGCGACTGACGAAGAGCAGAACCAGCGTGAGGGCTGCAGCCGAGCCGATGGCCAGCCGGTCGGCCAAGATCGAGCCAAGCTCAGGTGCGAAGCCAAGGAGCAGAAAGCCGGCAAACGTGCCGGCGATGCTCATGATCAAGACCGGTCTGCGGCCATATCGATCGGACAGCCGACCGAGAATGGGAGCCCCGATAAGCTGTGCCGCGGCATAGGAGGCGACCAGAAGACCGACCAGGGTTGGAGTAGCCCCGAAGGACTCGGCGTAGTAAGGGAGCAATGGCAGGATCAGGCTGAAGCCCAACAGATCCACAAAGACAATGACGAAGATGGTTGACAGACGTCTTGCTCGCATTCTGGTCGTGACTCCTCTCATGTTCCGGATGTTGTTACGCTCACTGGCCTACAAGCACTTCACACAATCCGCTAAGCCATTGAGGGGTTGCGCGAGGCGGATGACAATTCACGCAGGCGACGGAACGCCCACAACCCGCCTCCGATCAACCCGGCCAGGACAAACACAGCCAGGTATTCGATAAGGGGGATGCGGATGATCTCATTGAGTCTGTCCCAGCCGCGATCGCTGTAGACGAACAGGACTGCGCCGACGTAGACGGCCAACAGCGACACTTTGTGCCACAGCCTCAGTCCTACTCCGTGCATCTGTGTGATGAGAAAGATCCCGCCAAAACCGAAGGCGAACATCGGCCATAGTCCGTTACCCTGCACGAGCGCCACAATTGCTCCGTGGGCGAGAACCATCAGTTCCTGGACCAGGGTCCACCAACGGTTGATATGCACGCGCGTGAAGAACAGGCTGCCTTGCAGGAGGAGCAGGAACATATAAAGGAAGCCGATCAGATGGCCGGTGGTGGCCTCCATCGGGTGGTACCAAAACGTGTAGACGATGGCCCAGGCGAAGAGATACCCGTGATACTTCCGGGCGAAACGCGTGATCTGCGCCGAGATGGGGAGCTTCTTCCCGAACAACAGTCCGCGACGGCTGTTCTCCATGAGCAGAACCCAGACCAGGAGTAGAACGACCGAGCCCTGCGAACTGAAGATCGACACATCCTGAGCCAGGCCGTCGTACCAGATGTGGGTCTGCGCGAAGTGGAGTCCGATGAAGAGCGCGTTGACTGCCAGTGCGACGACGTTGACCCGATGCAGGCCGGCCGTGTACCTCCTAACGCGCGTCTGAGCGAAATAGATGAGCCCCCATAAGGACAGCTGATGGAGCGCGTAAAGGCCCCAGGCCGAGGCTCTGGTGGCGAACGTGGGCTCGACCAACCGCCAGAAGTACCAGGCCGCCCCCTGATCAGCAAGATGTGGGATCCCTTCCAGACGAGGCCCGGCCAGGGCGATGAGCCCAGTGACAGCCGCGCTGAAGACGATCCCGGCCCACAGCGCCAAGAGATCACCTCGTCGGATCTTCGAGAACGGTGTGCTGCTCATGACTGTTCATCCTGGGAGACTCCCTCCCGGACTGATGTGCCCTGAGCGGGCTCACTCTGGGAGACAGAAGCCGATCCAATGGGGTCTTGCCCGCGCGACTGGAGGTGGTGAAGGAAATCCACTACTCGCCCGATGGTCATGCCTGAGTCGGTCTGGGCCGCAAGCCAGCGGACGAGCCTCAGGTCGTATTCGGCATAGAGCCTTTGGCCGCTGGGTGTCCGGTGCGGCGAGGGGACACCGTAACGGCGCTCCCAGGCGCGCAGCGTGCCGGGCTTCAGCCCCGTGAGCCTTGAAGCCGTGAGGATGGTGAACTTGGGGTATCGGTCTTCTGTAGACGGTTCGTACGAAGTCTGCACAGCCTCAGTATAGGGACTGAGGCAGACAACTCAACCTTTTGTATAAGGTTTGTACGGGGCTCAGGACGCGTAGGATGGTGTGGTGCGGGTAGGCTCAGGCGGCGACAAGGCGAGCGGCATGGACGGCCCCCTCGGCGCTCGTCTCACCCATGAAGATTCCTGGGATTTGGTCCCGGAGCGACGTATCGTTGTTAAAAGCCCTGCCCCCGAATCCGAACTCGGGGCGTGGCCGGATCTCGGCCAGGCTGGCGTGGAAGCCGCCGAGACGCCGGGCCGTCTCGGGCAAGGAGGCGGACAGACAGATCAAGGACGGGGGCTCACTTCGTGCGTAGGCCTGGACATCTTCAAGGGCGACATCCTGGCCGAGGTAGTCGACCTGGTGGCCCGCTCGGCGCAGGAATATGGCCAGCATCAGGCAGCCGATCTCGTGAAGCTCTCCCGGGGCGCATCCGACGAGAATCCGCTTCGAGCCGCGCGCCAGTGGAAAGGTTTGATACAGGGCAAGCAGCCGGCCACGCAGGAAGCTGCTGGCGAAATGTTCCGTGGCGATACGGATATCGCCCCGATGCCAGGCTTCGCCGACCTGCACCAGGCAGGGCGTGATGATGTCCAGGCAGATTGTGGTCAGGTCGAACAAGGCATGGGTCCGGCTGAGGAGCTGGCTCGCCTGGGCCTCGTCGTGTTGGGTCAAGGCTTCGAACAGGTGAGAGGCGAACGCGGACGGGCTCTCGGCCGGACCTCCCGGCATCGCCAGCGGGGGCAACGCCTCCGGCATTTCGCCGCTGCGTTGCATCGCCAGCGCTTGTTCAGCGGCGATGCGGATGGGAAGGCCGCCATCCACGCGCGCCTTCAACCATCTCAGCAAGGCGATATCCCGGTCGGAATACAGGCGGTAGTTGCTGTGTGTGCGGTGAGGCATGAGAAGGCCGTAGCGCCGTTCCCAGGCGCGCAACGTCACCGGGGCGACGCCTGTCTGTTGGCTGACGGCCTTGATCCGGTACTTGGGGGTCTCTGGAAGCTCATTGATTCTTGGCATGGCCGTCCATCGAGTGCAGGCGAATCCCCAACGCTGAGACCACTTCGATCGAGTGCACGTGGGTATTATACGGGTTCGATGATCACGCACGCATCTTTGCGATCGACGTCTTCGATGACCGTCAAGGACAATGACACGGTATCCGAGGGTGAATGTGGACGGCGACCAGGGCGACGTGCTGCTACCGGATGGGGAAGCCCGGAAAGGTTGTGGGAAAGAGATCTAGGTCTTGCGGTGTCTGCGCTGCTGGAGCCGGCGCTGTTTGGCTCGGTTTCCGCAGTCGTTCATGTCACACCAGCGCCGGCTGTGGTTCTTGCTTGCGTCCAGGAACAACCAGCCGCAGCCACGATCATCGGCACACTGACCGATCCATCGGTGCTTGTCCGACAGAAGAAGGTTTGTTGCCGATAGCGCGATCACCCCCAGGAACGAGTCCAGATCACCTCTCTCGGCATTCCATGACCAAACAAACCCGGCACGGGCGTGTTTGATCTGTGCCCCCTCGCCGAGCTTCTTCACGACGACGTTTAGCTCGTCCAGGTCCGCCGCTCTGACGGATCTTTGTTCGATCACGGCGATGAAGATCCTGTAGATCGCTTCTCTCAGACGGCGTGCCTTCTCTAGCGAACGCCCGGCGGCGTCGGGATGTGCTTGCGCCCGGCTCAGGAGCCGGCGCGCTTCCCGGTCGGTCGTCAGGCCCGCCTCCCGAGCCCACACCACGAGATCGGCGTACGAATGCAGCGTATCTTCCGGGTGTTGGCTGGCGTGCCAGCGAACGGTGTTGGTGAATTCGAGGCTCACAGGTCTGGCCCCCTCATCCAGGCCGGCAAGCTCAGACGTGAACATTGGAGCTCCTCTTCATAACCCCCAGAACCACGCGGACGGGTTACCTTTGTCGCTCTAGAGTCTGACCAGCAAACGGATTATAGCAGGTTATCGGCGTGCCCTGAGCTGGCAAAACGGATGGAGAGCATCTCGAGGCGAGCCAGGATCTCGGCTTGGTCAAGTGCTATAGAATGGAAGGGAACGTTCGCTCGCTCCCAAGACTCGCCGCTCGGGGTCGACAGGCCCGAAGTAGAACACTCGTGACCGCAGACGAGCCATCCGGATTCGATTCACTTCTTCAGACGAAGTTTGTCCCGCCTCCGCCGAGATCTGATCTCGTCAAACGCCCGCGCCTGCTGGAACGACTGACCACGGATTTGATCGGGGGGCGAGGTTTCACCCGCAAATTGACGGTAATCGCTGCCCCGGCTGGCTATGGCAAGACCACGCTTGTCACCCAATGGCTGCCTGCACTTGATGTCCTCGTCGGCTGGCTTACCCTGGAATCCGAGGACAACGACCCCGTACGATTCGTGCGTTACCTCATCGCTGCCCTGCAACAGATCGATCCGCATGTGGGCCGCGAGGCTCAAGCGATGTTGCGGTCGCCTCAAAGACCCTCCGACGAGAGCGTGCTCACCGCCCTGATCAACGACCTGGCCGTCGACCGGGAATCGATCGTGCTGGTGCTGGATGACTACCACGCCATCCAGACGGGCTCGATCCACAGGGCGTTGAGCTTTCTGATCGAGCACCTCCCTGGTCGTCTGCATCTCGTCATCGCCACGCGGGAGGATCCGCCGCTGCTGAGCCCTCGCCTGGAGGCTCGGGGGCAGGCGTTGGTCGTCCGCGAAGCCGACCTGGCATTCAGAGCGGAAGAAGCGGTCGAGTTCTTCCGCCAGCAGATGGGTCTGGAGTTGAATCAAGACGAGGCTGCGGCATTGACCCGCCGCACAGAAGGTTGGGTGACAGGGCTTCAGTTGGCAGCCCTCTCAATGCGAGGCGTTCGGGACCCGGGCGAATTCATCCGCTCCTTCACAGGCAGCAACAGGTTCGTGCTTGATTATCTCTTCGAGGAGGTCTTCAAGCAGCAATCGGAAGAGGTTCAGCAATTTCTCCTGAGGACGTCGGTTTTGGACCGCTTTTGCGGGGAATTGTGTGATGTGGTCACGGAGGGAGCCGCGAGCCAAGACGTGATCCACTGCCTCGAGCGCGGGCATTTCTTCATCGTACCGCTCGACCAATCAAGGATCTGGTACCGCTACCACCGGTTGTTTAGGGATCTGCTCCTGCATCGTCTGCGGATCGGCGAGGGCCAATTGGAAGGCCGTCTGCATCTGCGTGCCAGTTTGTGGTTCGAAGAGCACGGGTATCCCTCCGAGGCCATCAAACACGTGCTGGCTGGCGAGGAATGGGTGCGCGCAGCGCAATTGATTGTTCAGGCACAGGCCGCCATGTTGCGCAACGGCGAGGTCACAACCCTGCTCGCCTGGTGCCAAAAGCTGCCGGAATCGTTGAGATTCGAGCGCCCCGATCTGGCGCTGACCCACGCGTGGGCCTTGATCCTGATCGGCAAGGTGCAGGAGGCCTCTCCCATCTTACAGGCTGCCAAGCGAATGGCTGGCCGGTCGGCGCAGCTGCAAGGCGAGATCACCGCCGCCGAGGCGTTCATCGCGCGGACGCTGGGCGACATGCCACGCACGGCCGAGTTCTCCAGGAAGGCGCTGGCGCTGTTGTCGGAGCAAGATCACGTCGCGCGCGCCAATCTCTCGGTGAATCTGGGGATCATGACCTGGCATATGGGGCAATTGGCGGAGACCGAACGCCTCTTGCGCGAAGGGTTGGAGGCTTCGATCGCCGCCGAGAACCACTATGTTGCGCACACCGCTCAGGTGTTTCTGGGCCGGGCTCTGGCCTCCCGGGGGCGGCTGGGGGAGGCTAGGACGCTTTATGAGCAGGCGCTGCGTTACTCCGATCGAGTGCCCACGGCCTCTATCGCGCACCATGATCTGGCTGCGCTGCACTTCGAATGGGGCAGCAATTCGAAATCAACGGAGCATATTACGCAGGCGTCGGAAATCGCCCTGCGGAACCGCAACGTGGAGTTCCAGATCGCGTGCAAGATCCAGTTTGCACTCATCAACCTGTGCCAGGGTTTGCTGGGAGCAGCCGGGGAAGCCCTTCAGGCTGCTGATGCGTTGGCCCGGGATGATGACCTGCCGCTGCTCACCCGGGCCCGCCGGATCGCCTGCCGCGCCCAACTCGCTCTGGCGCGGGGCGACCTGCAAACGGCGCGACGGTGGCTGGGGGCTATGCCAACGGAGCACGACGCGCACACCTTCTATCGCTTCCTGGATGTGAACACGGCGCGTCTGTCTCTGGCCGAAGGTCGAACAGACCAGGCCCGCCGCCGACTGGCCGAGGCGTTCGAGCGAGCGGAGCAGTCGGGTTGGGGCTACGGCCTTCTGGCCGTTCGAGTGCTCCAGGCGCTGGCGGCTGAATCCCAGGACGTCGCGGTTGGATTTCTCAGCGATGCGCTCCTGCGCGCACAGCCGGAGGGGTATATTCGCCTCTTCCTCAGTGAAGGCGGGTCGCTGATCCCGCTGTTGAGTGAGGCGGCCCGACGCGGTGTTACCCCGGACTACGTGGGCAGAATCCTGGCCGCCCACGAAGGGTCGCCCGCAGTGACACCAGTGAGGACCTCGGCATTGATCGAGCCGCTAACGGAGCGCGAGCTGGAGGTGCTGAACCTCGTCGCCGCGGGCCTGTCGAACCGAGAAATCGCCAACAATCTGACGATCAGCCTGGGCACCGCCAAGACACACGTTCATAATGTCTACGGGAAGCTAGGCGTCGGCAGTCGCGTCCAGGCTCTTGCCCGGGCCAGGGAACTCAACCTGATCTAGCCTCGCGTCTACCAACCCTTCGATTATCCCTACCCCCTCAACTCTCTCCGCAGAGAGCTGGACGGACGGCCTGCACTCAGCATTCGCTGTCCGTTCTCACCATCCCTTTGCGAATCGGCCACAGGATAAACCCCCCAATCCATCCTCCGATAGATGACAAAGCACCCTCATGCTGGTTGACTGGAGATGGGCATGCGCCCCCAAGATCAGCTATGTCGGGGGAGGTTCACCATGGAGAACGAGAAGGCAAGCACCGCCATCCAAACGGATCGCTGGTCGTACCTCTGGCTGGCCATTGGGACGCTCTTGGGGTTTCTCTGGCAGGTCCCTCTGGTCTGGTGGCTGGCGCCGATCTTCCTGGTCCGCTTTATGCGAACGCAGAAGGTCTGGCGCGGCTTGCTCCTCATCTGGCTGTCGACGTTCTTGACGGTCAACGTCGTCATGTACAGCATCATGAACGCGTTGATGCCCAGCCCGTTGCCGGTCTATCTCGTCGAGATGGCGATCACGGCGTTGATCATGGGGGGGCTTCCGTATCTGGCGGATCGACTTCTGGCTCCCCGGCTGAAGGGATTTGCCGCGACGCTCGTCTTCCCACTGGCGGTGACGGCCTTGGACTTTGCGAGCGCGAAAGCCAATCCCCTGGGCAGCATAGGGGGACAGGCCTATCTGCAGTACGGCAACCTGGCCCTCATGCAACTGCTCTCCATCACCGGCATGTGGGGGATCACCTTCCTGGTGAACTGGCTCGGCCCGGTCGTCAACTGGGCCTGGGAGCGCTCGTTCGCCTGGCAGAGAGTCCGGAGCGGCCTGGCGATCTACGGCGGCATCCTCGCAGCAGTCCTACTCTTTGGTGGGGCCCGTTTGGCCTTTGCCGCGCCGGTCACGGGAACCGTGCGGATGCATGGCATCACGGCGGTGGATATGCGGCAGAACTGGCCGGCTCTGAACAGGGTCATCGAGCAGGACGGCTGGGAGGCCATGCGTCAGAGGTCGGCGCAATATCAAGATCTCTACTTCGAAGAGACGCTTCGCGAAGCCAGGGCCGGTGCCCAGCTTGTCCATTGGCCGGAAATGGCCGTGATGGTGCCCGGCGAGGATGAACCAGCCTTCATCGCCCGGGCTCAAGAACTCGCTCGGCAGGAAGGCGTCTACCTGGCTCTTGCAGTCGGGGTGAAGTTCCGGGACGACCGCCCGTGGGAAAACAAGCTCATCCTCTTTGATCCGTCCGGCGAACTCGTACTGGAACACCACAAGTACGCATTGGCGGCGCTGGAGGGTACCATGGGGGGCGATGGCATCCTGCGCACCGTCGACACTCCCTTCGGCAGACTCTCGGCCATCGTCTGCAATGACACCAACCATGAGGAGATAGTGCTCCAGGCAGGACGCAACGGCACCGATATCCTGCTATCGCCTAGCCTCGAATACCGCGAGATCGATCCGATCCACGCTCACATGGCCGTCTTCCGAGCCGTTGAGAATGGCGTCACGATCGTGCGTCAGGCGGACAACGGTCTCTCGTTCGTGGCCGACCCCTACGGGCGGATCTGGGGGGCGATGGACCATTGGACAGCCGACCAGCGGGTGTTGCTGGCACAGGTGCCAATGTATGGCGATGTGTTCACCGTCTATCCCTACATCGGCGATCTGTTTGCCTGGCTGGCCGTCATCGGGTTTGTGGTCGTTGCCGTGTGGGCAGTGGTGCAGGGGCGAAGGGACCGTCACTAGCAGGTTGCTGAAAAACGCCCGGATTTCATATCGGAAAACGAATCCCGGACC
>CAZGRL010000024.1:0-44921 GCA_964528155.1 uncultured Anaerolineaceae bacterium | reverse complement strand
CTAGCAGGTTGCTGAAAAACGCCCGGATTTCATATCGGAAAACGAATCCCGGACCCTCGACATGGTGTTATGAGAGGCAACACAAGCTGGAGGTCGGGGTCCATGCGCGGGAATGATAGCGACGATAGCCGGATGTGGTCGTATGTGTCGGCGGAGCAGCGGGTTCCAGCAGACCATCCTCTGCGAGCGATCCGCCAGATGGTCGATGAGATCCTGGCTAAGCTGTCGCCGCGATTTGACGAGCTGTACTCCAGGGTGGGACGACCATCGATCCCGCCGGAGCGTTTGCTGAGAGCATTGTTGCTGCAGGTTCTGTATACCATTCGCAGTGAGCGGATGCTGATGGAACAGTTGGACTACAACCTGCTGTTCCGCTGGTTCGTGGGGCTGAACATGGACGATCCGATCTGGGACGCCACGGTGTTCACCAAGAACCGGCAACGGCTGCTGGATGGCGAGATTGCCCAAGCCTTCTTCGGGGAGGTGTTGGCGCTGGCCAGTGAGAAGAACCTGACGAGCGACGAGCACTTCACGGTCGATGGCACGCTGATTGAAGCCTGGGCGGGGCACAAGAGCTTCCGACCTCGGGAGCCGAGGCGGGGCAAGGGTCCGGAGGATCCCGGGGCAGACTCGGGGGAGGACTTCCACGGCGAGACCCGGTCGAATGCGACGCATCCATCGACCACAGACCCGGAGGCGCGCTTGGCGCGTAAGGGGCCAGGCAAAGAGGCCAGGCTCAGCTACATGGGGCATGTTCTGATGGAGAACCGCAATGGCCTGGTGGTCGATGCCCGGCTGACACAGGTGGATGGGATGGCCGAGCGCCAAGTGGCGGAAGAGATGCTGCGAAGACTGCGAGGAAGGCATCGGCACCGGCTGACCGTGGGAGCGGACAAGGGCTATGACACCCGAGGCTTTGTGGCGAGATTGCGGGAAATCAGGGTGACCCCGCATGTGGCCCAGAACGACAGCCATCGCCGCAGCGCGATCGACAGGCGGACCACCCGGCATACGGGTTACGCAATCAGCCAACGGAAGCGGAAGCTCATCGAGCAGGTCTTCGGTTGGATGAAGACCGTTGGGGCGCTGAGGAAGACGCGTCATCGGGGTGCACAACGGGTGGGCTGGATGTTCATCTTCAGTCTGGCAGCCTTCGACCTGCTGCGGATCAGAAACCTGGAAGCGGCGAAGGTGTAGGCCGAGCCCAAAGCCGGGGCCATGGCCAAAGGAGGAGCAGGCTCCCGAATAGGTCCTCTCGGAGGCCAAGACCCCAGGCGCAATCGCCCGATCCCGAAGCGGAGGGGAGAGATGCACGGCATTTGCTTGTTCGTCCCGGTTTCTTCCGCACCCTGCTAGGCGCAAGGGGCCTTTGAGCTGCCCGGCGTCGTGATCAGAAGAAGGAGGCAACAATGAACAAGTCGCGTTTCATCGGAGGAATGATCTGCCTGGCCATCGCAGTACTGCTCACAATACTGAACCTGCGATTGCCACCCGAGGATGTCATGTTCATGGTCGGCAGCGTCAACATGCCGTGGGTCCCGCCCGTCGTGCTGGCCATCGTGGGCATAGTCTTGGTGTCGACTGCAATCCGAGCACAGGCACAGGCTGCCGAGAGACGGCCGGAAGTGGTCGTGGATCCCGAGAAAGCGGCCATGAACAAGCGCATGGAGACCATCGCCTGGGGCTGTTTCCTGGTCCTTCTGGGTGGGTTCATGTTCGTGCCCGAGCAGATCATCCGAGGCGGGTGGTGGTCGATCGGTGTCGGTCTGATCATGCTGGGACTGAACGTTGCCCGCGCGACCAACGGGCTCAAGATGAGCGGCTTCACGACGTTCCTGGGCGTCATTTCGATCGGCGGCGGGGTACTGGATCTGGTCGGCCTGGAAGGGGTGAATGGCGCCGTCCTTTTCATTGTCCTCGGCGGCTACCTGATCCTCAAGCCCTGGTTCGAGGAGCGTCAGCTTTTCGGCAAAGCGGAAGAAGCCTGACGCAGGTCGTTTGTGAGGATTGTGGATGTGCTTCACTGGCATCAGCACCTTGAATAAGGCGTGGCGATGCTCCATGTAGAAGTAGCCGTGAAGGGGCGGCTCGATCGCGATTGGATGGAGTGGTTCGAAGGACTGGAGCTGGCCCCGATAGAGGGCGACATGACGTTGCTCGCAGGCGAGCTGGCCGACACAACTGCCCTCTATGGACTTCTGTCCAAGCTCAGGGATCTTGGATTGGTGTTGGTTTCTCTGAGAAGCGTCGAGGACGAGGGGACACTTTCCAAGATGTAATCCGGGTACTTGTGATGCTCAACCCACTGGTTCGTGGAAGTGATCTCTCCGCGGATCGGGACATGTCCGGATCGACTGCTCAAGATTGAAGGCAAGCACGAATGAGCCTCACGGCCGCCCAAAAAGCGCGACCGTGAGGCTTGTGGTGGGCGCGGAGCGGCTCGAACCCCCGACCTCACGGATGTGAACCGATCTCTCTGACCTGTCGACCGTGGACCTCACGGATGGCCCAAAAGGCGATCCATGTATTCAGCTTGCCGTCCGATCCGTGTCGTCTACGGTTGGTCCGAAAAGGCCCTCTCTGGAGTCATATTCGGGCTGTTTTTCGGTTCCGAGGAATGTTATCACTCACGAGCTGCGTCTGCAAGCAAGGGGCTCGCAGCCCTCGCTGATCCCAGCGGTGTGGATGAAACCGGGAAGCGTTTGTCGGCGCACCTCGCAGCCGGGCCGAGACCATCTTAGCGCTCTTGACCGAGCAAAGAATGTTTTTTGGCTGGATTATCCAAAGAGTCGAAGAATGTGTGACGGTCACGAAGCACATGACGTTCTTTCATTGGCAGCTTCAATCTTGTTTCACCACGGTCAGTACGGCGAGTTCAGCGTGCGAGTAGGTCTAGGTGCCGCCCATCTCCAGGCGACCACGCATTGACATTTCAACCAATCACCCAAGGAGGATGCACTGCAGGATCCTAGGAGATCAAGGATTCGTGCAACCCGCTCATCAGGAGCCCCCTCCTGGATTCGCTGAGAATCCTCAGATGTGGGACGTGACCTCGCAGAAGAGGACCCCGCTCAAGTGATCTTCTTCAACAACCCACCACTTGCTTGCCTGGCAACTCCCTCTTGCAGTCCAGTCAAAAGCATGCTATGGTTTGCTTGTCTGTGATCGAATGTGATTGTTTATGACGACATTCAACAGCCTGTCCGGCTACGAACGCCAACGTGAAGTGGCGCGCCTCCTCGAGAGGGTCGGTCGACTTTCGGTCGCCGACATCTGCTCTCATTTCGGGGTAAGCGAAGCCACGGCCCGCCGCGATCTCGAGGCTCTGTCAGAAGAAGGACACATTCAGCGGGTGCATGGAGGGGCCGTGTTGGTACGGCAGGCCGCGCCAGAAGAACCCATCCTGAACAGAAGTCACGACCAGGAGATTGAGAAGGAGCGAATCGGACGAGCCACGGCGGTCCTTATCCAGGACGGTGAAACGGTCTTCCTGGGTTCCGGCACAACCGTCATGCAGGTGGCGCGGCACCTGATCTCACGCAAGATCACCGTCATCACCAACTCCCTCCCGGTCATCAACCTGATGTCTGAGAAGGACAACATCACCCTGATAGCCCTTGGAGGGATGTTGCGCGACAGTGAGTTGTCCTTCATTGGTCATATCACTGAGCAGGCGCTGGCCGAAGTGCGTGCCGACAAGGTCGTTATCGGCATTCGCGCCATCAGTCTGGATCAGGGGCTGACCAACGACTACCTTCCCGAAACGATGACCGATCGCGCTATTCTCAACGCAGGCCGTGAAAACATAATTGTGGCCGATCACACCAAGTACGGTGTGGTATCCACCGCTTTCCTGGCTCCGCTGACCGCCGCGCAAACGTTCGTTACGGATGATCAGACGGACCCGCATTTCCTCGATTCGCTGCAAAGTCAAGGGGTTGATGTGATTGTTGCCTAGGTGCCAATCCCATGTTGCTAACAGACTATCGGCCCAGATCCCAACTCACAACTACGGCCACGCTGGTGGACAAGCCCCGATTCCCGGTGATCGATTCCCACAATCACCTGGCTGAGCCCTTTGGCGGCGGGTGGGACAAGAAGCCGGTGGCTGACTTGCTCGGCTTGCTCGACGAGGCAGGCGTATCTCATTATGTCGATCTCGACGGCGGTTGGGGCGAAGAGATCCTCCACGCCCACCTTGACCACTTCAAGTCCGCCGCCCCCGAGCGCTTCTTGGTGTTTGGCGGCGTGGATTGGTCCCAATGGGCAGACAAAGGAGATGGTTTCCCCGAATGGGCAGCCGATCGGCTTGGCGCGCAGAAGGCGCGGGGCGCGCAGGGATTGAAGATCTGGAAGGTATTCGGCCTGCATGTGCGGGACCACGCTGGGAGGCTCGTCAAGATCGACGACCCGCGCCTGACCCCCCTTTGGGAAACGGCCGCGGAGCTGAACCTCCCCGTTGTGGTTCACGTGGCCGATCCGGTCGCCTTCTTTGACCCGGTCGACAACACCAACGAACGGTGGGAAGAGCTGCAGGCACATCCGGAATGGGCTTTCACCAGCCCACCCTTCCCATCTTTCATGGGCCTGATGGACGGGCTGGCCAATCTCGTGACCCGTCACGCCCACACGACCTTCATCGGCGCGCATGTCGGGTGCTATGCCGAGAATTTGGGCTGGGTCGGCGCGCTCCTCGATCGCTGCCCTAATTTCCATATCGACATCAGCGCGCGGATTGGCGAACTCGGCCGGCAGCCGTTCAGCGCTCGCCGCTTCTTCCTTCGCTACGCCGACCGCATCCTCTTCGGTACCGATATGGGACCCGACCTGGGGGCCTACCGGATCTACTATCGATTCCTCGAAAGTGGTGACGAGTATTTCGATTACGGCACCGAAGATGTCCCGCAGCAGGGACGTTGGCGTGCCTATGGGCTCCACCTGCCAGATGATGTCCTGAAAAAGGTGTATTCGGAAAACGCCCGAGACGTTCTCGGGATGGAGTGATCCCAACTGTGACCATCGAAGAGCATGCCACGTATCGAGAGATCAAAACACAGACTGAGGCCTGGGCCCAGGCGCTGGATCTCGTGCACTCGTCCTCCCTACCCCGGGCGGAAGACTATGAGCAGGTCATCTTCACAGGTTGTGGCTCGACCTACTATCTCTCACTCGCGGCCGCTGCCCTCTATCAGGAAATGACAGGCCGCGCGGCGCGCGCCATCCCAGCCGGGGAGCTGCTTTTGAACCCTCAATCCGCCCTGCGGGATGGCATCTCCCAACTACTCGTGGCGATCAGCCGATCGGGGACCACTACCGAAACGATCAGGGCAGTAGAAGCGTTCAAAGCAGATAGGGCGGGAGATGTGCTCGTCATCAGCAACTCCGACGAAGCCCTGTCGCACCTGGGGGATTCGAGTCTTGTCATCACCAAGGGGCAGGAGGAATCTGTTGCGCAGACTCGTTCTTTTGCGTCAATGTATGTCGCATCAACGGCCTTGTGTGCCCGCATGGCCAACCGAGATAGCTGCATCGACCGTATGTCCACTCTGCCGGAGGCCGGCGACCGCTTGATGCACGCCTTCGAGCCCGCCGCTCGACAGCTGGGCGAGGATATCGCCGTCGATCGTTTCTATTTCCTCGGAAACGGGACCCGATACGGGCTGGCTTGTGAGGCCAACCTGAAGATGAAAGAAATGACTTTGACGCATAGCGAGCCGTTCCACTTCCTCGAGTTTCGTCACGGACCGATGAGCATGGTCAGCCGCCAGGCCGTCATCATCGGTCTGGTGTCGGAATCCAGTTTCCGCCACGAGCTAGCCGTACTAGATGAGATGCACGGCCTCGGTGGAAAGACCGTGGCGCTGGGCGAATCGGCTGTGGACATCTCTTTTGACTCGGGCATCCCTGAGAGCTGCCGCGGGGTCCTGTATCTTCCGGTTCTGCAACTGATGGCGTTCTATCGCTCGCTGAGAAAGGGCCTTAACCCTGACCGTCCCAACAACCTGACGGCAGTGGTTCATCTCGACTTGTGAAGGAGAGGATCATGAAGAAGATGGTGTTCGTCCTGGTGATCGCCAGCCTGATGCTGGCCGCGTGTGGTAGCACGAGCGCCCCTACGGGGCCTGTGGACATCACATTCACCATGTGGGGCGCGCCCGAGGAACAAGCGGTATGGCAAGCTGTAGTCGACGATTTCCACGCCGCAAATCCCAACATCAATGTCGCTGTCGATGTCGCGGATTGGGATTCGTACTGGACAAAGTTGAACACGTTGGTCGCCGGCGGGGCCCCTCCGGACGTGTTCGCGATGGATGCCCCGCTCTTCCTGGATTGGCAGAGCCGTGGCGCCCTCATTAACCTCCAGCCCTACATCGATGCCAATCCCGGTTTTCTGGACGGCATCTATCCACAGACTCTGACCGCCTACCAGACCCCCGACGGCTACTATGGCCTGCCCCGTGACTTCCAGACCATCGTTCTGTTCTACAACAAGGATATGTTCGATGCAGCAGGGGTTGCCTATCCCACGGCGGACTGGACGTACAATGACCTGCTCGAAGCCGCCAAGCAATTGACCCTCGACACGAACAACGACGGGAAAGTGGATCAGTATGGTTTCTGGTCGGACACCTGGGACATGGAACTCCTGTGGAGTGAGGCCATTTGGGCGTACGGCGGCGATATCATCAGCCCGGATCACACCAAGACCTTGATCGGCGAGGACAAGGCTCGCGCCGCGTGGAGCTACATCGACAGCTTGTACAAGGAAGGCGTGATGCCAGCACCAACCGCGGCGGGGGAGTTTGGAGATGACCTCTTCCAGTCAGGCATGGCGGCCATGACTACGATCGGGCACTGGGCCGTCCCCGGATATGTGCAGGCAGGAATCAACTTCAACGTGGCGCCGATGCCGCTCGGTCCTGTGGGACGTGCCACCAGCGTGAACAGCGCCGGTTTCGTCATCGCCAAGGACTCCAAGAACCCAGATGCCGCTTTCAAGTTCATCCAATTCGCCTTGAGCGAAGCGGGACAGAAACGCCTGGCGGAGCTGGGGTTCGCTATCCCCGTGCTCGAATCCGTGGCACAGAGCGACGCGTACCTCAATCAGCCCGGTGGGATCGACCAACACGCATTCCTGGACTCGGTCGCCTTTGCGCATATGAAGCCAGTCTTCAGGGGCTACGATGAATGGTCAAGCGTGGTGGGTGATGGTTTGACGCCCGTTTGGGACGGTGAAGCAGCGTTGAGCCCCACCCTTGATGAAGTGGTCGCCAGCGCAGATGAAGTGTTGGCCAAGAACAAGTAGACTGGGCCGGTACCCAACCCATCACCGCGGTCTCGATACGGCCGCATTGGCCGTATCGAGACCTGCCATCTGATCGGTCTGAGCAGGTGGGCACTCAAGGAACCCTATGACCTACGGCCTCAAACCCCTCGGGCGCGAGCAACTCTGGATGTGGCTCATGCTCGTCCCGACCATGATCGGTTTGGCGTTTGGTACCATCGGCTCGCTGCTTGCCACGCTTGGGTTGAGTTTCTTCAATTGGGACCTCATCACACCCCCTGTTTGGGCCGGGCTTTCGAACTACACAGCGCTTTTCCAGAACAAGGATTACATCGAAGCGTTCGTGAACACCCTGAAATTCTCGGCACTCTACGTGCCGGCGGTGGTCGGCATATCTCTTGTCCTGGCCGTTATGCTCAATCGCAAGCTCCGCGGGGTCGAAGTCTTTCGGACCGTATACTTCCTCCCCACGGTGACCTCCGCCGTTGCGACAGCGCTCGTCTGGAACATGATCTATGGCAAAGACACCGGCATCCTGAACTGGATACTGGAGGGCGCCGGGCTGCCCCCGATCTGCTGGCTGTGCACCGACCACGCCATGATGTCGGTGGTCATCGTCAATGTTTGGGGAGCCATCGGCGAAGGGATGATCATCTTCCTGGCCGGGCTCACCGCCATTCCGCGCGACTACTACGAGGCCTCCGCATTGGATGGCGCCAGTTCCTTGCAGCAGTTCTTCACGGTGACCGTGCCGCTGATCACACCAAGCATCTTCTTCCAAACGTTGATCTCCGCCATCAATGCCTTCCAGGCCTATGACTACATCTATATGCTGACCCGCCGCGGACAAGGGGATAGCACCGTCCCCGTTGCGGTGTATTCGATCTACCGCAATGCCTTTCATTTCTTCCGAATGGGCGGCGCCAGCGCGCAGGCTATCCAGTTGGCCGTCCTTGTGGCGATCTTCATGGGCATCATGTTCTGGTGGGAACGCCACTACGTCGTGTACGAATAGGAACGTTGTATGACACGGTCGTATCAGAAGCATCTTGTCGACATGCTCTTGTATGCGGTCCTCATCCTGGGCGCCCTTTCTATGCTGGGTCCTTTCCTCTGGATGATCTCCGTTTCGTTCCGCGAACCCGCCGCGCAGTTCTCCCGCAACATCATCCCTCATCCCTTCACGCTCCAGCCCTACGTCGACCTGTTCCAAAGTCTTCCCAACCATGCCTTTGCTTATCTAACGTTCAATAGCTTCAAGCTTTCGATCTTGACGGTGATCGGACAGGTCCTGACGTGCGCCATGGCGGCCTTCGTGTTCGCCGTGGTGAAGTTCAAGGGACGCGATCTGCTCTTTGCCCTGCTCTTGGCCACCCTGGTGATACCGACGCAGGTTTCCCTTATCCCCAATTTCATCATCTTCAAGTACCTCCATTTGATAGGCACTCAGTGGCCCCTCATCTTGCCCGCCTTCTGGGGGGGCGCCTTCGGCACCTTCCTTCTGCGCCAGTACTTCCTCACCATCCCACGAGACCTCATCGACGCCGCGCGCATGGACGGCGCTTCCCTTTTTGACATCTTCTGGCGCGTCTACTTGCCGCTTTCCAAACCTGCTGTAGCCGCGCTGTCGATCTTTGTCTTCAAGGACGCTTGGAATGATCTCCTTCATCCGCTCGTCTACTTGCCCACCGATATGCAGAAGACCACCCTCACCGTCGGGCTGGCTTTCTTCCAGCAACAACTTCAAATGGGCGGGAAATTCACTGTCCTGATGGCAGGTGCTTTCCTGTCCATAGTGCCGCTGTTGATCATCTTTTTCATCGCGCAGAGGCAGTTTATCGAAGGGATCGCGCTCAGCGGTGTGAGGCGATAGGCTTGGCGCACTCCTTCCACTTCTCGCCCATGGCTACATGGCTCTGGAGCAGGAATCTATGACCAAGATCACATTCGTCGGGGCTGGTAGTCTGGGTTTCACACAGGAACTGGTGCGCGATATCCTAACTTTCCCACTGCTTCAGGACGCCACCCTTTCATTGATGGATATCGACGCCGAACGCCTTGAATGGGCCAAGAAAGGGGTCGAGAGGCTGATTCTGGCCGGACACCACCCTGCGAAAGTAGCGGCCACCATGGATCGGGCTGCGGCACTGAAAGGTTCGGACATCGTCCTCACGACGATCCTGGCCGGTTCTACCGATGTGTGGAGGCACGACATCGAAATCCCGAAGAAATACGGGGTCGACATCAACGTGGGCGATACGCGCGGCCCCAGCGGGATCTTCCGCTTCTTGCGCACGATCAACCCGATGATGGACATCGTCCGGGACATGGAGAAGCTCTGCCCCAATGCCGTCTTGCTCAACTACACCAATCCCATGGCAATGCTGGTGTCCGCCATTCAGAAACAGAGTCCCATAACGGTCACCGGCCTGTGCCATTCGGTGCAGGGCACCGCCAAGATGCTGGCCGGCTGGATTGGGGCGCCCTTCGAGGAGATCGACTATCTGTGCGCTGGCATCAATCACCAGGCCTGGTATCTCCAGTACAAGTGGAACGGGGAAGATGCGTATCCGCTGATTCTTGGGGCTGTCACCGACCAGCCCAGAGTGTTCAACGAAGAACAGGTGCGCAATGAGATGTTCCTGGCCTTGGGCTACTACGTCACTGAGTCGAGCGGTCACAACTCCGAATACAACTGGTGGTTCCGCAAACGACCTGACCTGATTGAGCAATACTGCACCCACGGCTCTGGATGGAATCCCGGTGAACACGCCTACATCCTCAAGGAATACCAGCACAACGAAGCCACCTGGAAAGCACAGGTGGAAGCGGCCCTTGCTCGACCGCTGGAGCCCCAAGACTTGACCAGGGGCGAAGAATACGCCGCCTACATCATCAATGCCCTCCGTGGTGGCCAGCCGTTCAAGTTCAACGGCAATGTTCAGAACACACAATTGGTCACTAATTTGCCTGAAGGTGCCTGCGTCGAAGTGCCCGTACTGGTCGATCGCGCCGGTTTCCACCCTATCCATGTGGGCCCGCTCCCGCCGGAATGTGCTCTCCTGACCCAGTTGTCCAGCGGTATCGAGGAGATGGCCATTCACGCCTCCATGGCTGGTGACCCGACCATGGTCTACCGCGCCATCTGCCACGATCCGCTGACCGCTTCAGTCCTTTCGCTGGCCGAGATCCGACAGATGACCAATGAGCTCTTCGCTCAGCACAAACCCTATCTACCGCAGTTTGAGCACCACCAGGTGTAGGTTGTGTGCGTACATTCCCGAACCTTCACCCGGTCTTGATGCTCATGACCCTGCTGGTGACTCAGCTGCTTGGGTTTGGCACCATCAGATCTGAGGCCTAGGGTCCTATGAAAGAGAGGCGCTCGACGCCAGGGGGGATTTCCAGCGCTCCCGACGAGGACTGGTGGCATCCCACACCTGGTCTAAGCTGGCAATGGCAAATCGGCGATGACGTTATCGATACCTCCATCCAGACGGATGTCCTGGACATCGACCTGTACGTTGACCAGGCCACAGTCAGGACGCTGCAAGCCCTGGGACGCAGGTTGATCTGCTATGTCAGCGTGGGATCATGGGAGAACTGGCGCCCTGATCAAGACCGGTTTCCCGCGACTGTCCTTGGCAAGGATTACGAAGGATGGCCAGGCGAGAAATGGCTGGATATCCGACGGATTGACCTCCTGGCTCCCATCATGCTGTCTCGACTTGACCTATGCGCGGCCAAGGGTTTTGACGCTATCGAACCGGACAACATGCAAATCTGGGACAGCGACACCGGATTCCCCTTGATCGATTCAGATCAGCTCCGCTACGCGCGTTGGCTGGCCGATGAGGCACACAAGCGAGGGCTGGCGATCGGCCAGAAGAACGCACCCGACCAGACGAAGGAGCTGGTGGAAGCTTTCGACTTCGCCATCACCGAGGACGCCTTCTACTATGCTTGGGCGGAAGATATGCTGCCCTACATCCAGGCCAACAAGCCCGTGTTCGCCGCCGAGTACACGGATCTGGGTGGTGACTTCGAGGTCTTCTGCCGACGATCCAGGGAACTGGGATTCAGCACGATTCTCAAGCACCGTGATCTGGGGCGCTGGCTGCAGACCTGCCCCTGAAGGGCAGCCAGGATCGGGCGGCGAGCCCGGTCAACTTTCGGAGAGTTCGCGGGTTCGTCGGCATCCACCAGCTGCCGCCACGCATCGTCTAAGGGACCTGTCGAATGTCAAGTGTCGGGACCGCCGGGGTGGTGTCTGTGGACAGAGCGCTAAACACCCTGAACTGCCCCGCCGAAGGCATCGAGCGCCCCTGGTCAATGGGAGCGGAAGACCATGGAACCTTTCGACATTCTAGTCGCTGGAGAGATCAACCCAGATTTGATCTTGACCGGCGACGTCCGACCTGAGTTCGGACAGGTTGAGCAGCTCGTTGAATCTGCAACCCTGCAGATCGGTTCTTCATCCGTGATCTTCGCCTGTGGGGCGGCCCGGCTTGGCTTGCGGATTGTCTTCGTCGGGGTATGTGGGGATGACATTTTTGGCCGCTTCATGCTCAGAGAGATGCAGGGACGGGGGGTGGAGGTCAACCACGTGATCGTGCGTGAGGGTGGGCAGACAGGACTCAGCGTGATCCTTGATTTAGGGGTTGACCGCGCGATTCTGACCTCCCCTGGTCTTGTCGGTTCGCTGCGGGCATCCGACATCCCTGATGGCCTACTCCCCCAAGCGCGCCACGTGCATGTGGCTTCTTACTTTCTCCAGACCTCCCTTCGCCCTGGTTTGCCTGACCTCTTTCGACACGCGCATGAGCTTGGGCTGACGACCTCTCTGGACACCAACTACGATCCATTCCAAACGTGGACCGGCATGGACGAACTGCTTCCGATGACCGATGTGCTGCTGCCCAACGCCAAGGAAGCCTTGTCAATGTCGAGAAGAAGGGACCTCGGTCTGGCCATCGACTGGCTCGGCGCCAAGGTCGACACTTTAGCGGTCAAACTGGGGGCGGAGGGCGCGCTGGGACTGAGATCAGGTCACCAAGTGAAGGTCCCGTCACTTCACGTGGATGTGGTTGACTCCGTCGGTGCGGGGGACTCATTTGACGCTGGTTTCCTGTATGGCTACTTGCACAACTGGGACCTGGAGAGGTCTCTGCAACTGGCATGCGCCTGTGGGTCGTTGTCCACGCGAAGACGAGGTGGGACCGAAGGACAGCCCACCCTGGATGAGGCCCTGACCCATGTATCTTGATGAGATCATCACGGCGCAGAAACGCGGTGAACCACGCGGGGTTACGTCCGTCTGTTCAGCCCACGCACACGTAGTCAGACAAACCCTGATCTCCTGCGATGCTTACGGGACTTCCCCCCTGATTGAAGCTACCTGCAACCAGGTGAATCAATTCGGCGGCTATACGGGTATGACACCGGCGGATTTTGTTCGGTATGTGCGCGAAATCGCACAGCAGGTTGGCTTCCCCTTTCAGGAAATTATGCTGGGCGGAGACCATCTCGGGCCATCCGCGTGGCAAGATGAGCCCGCCGACGTGGCGATGGAAAAGGCCGAGGTGCTGATTCATGACTATGTCGAGGCAGGCTTTGTCAAGATCCACCTGGACTGCAGCATGCCCCTGGCGACCGACCCCGAGGGGCCTTTGGACGTGGGGGTCTCAGCAGAGCGGACAGCGAGATTGGCCAGAGTCGCCGAAGAGGTCGGCCGGGGGGATTTGCGCTACGTGATAGGGACGGAGGTTCCCCTTCCCGGAGGTGCTACCGGGCATCATAAGCACGTCCAAGTGACTGAGGTCAAGGACGTTCAACGTGCGATTGTTGCCGCACACGAGGCCTACCGCCGCGCAGGATTGACGACCGCTTGGGAAAGGGTCACTGCTGTGGTTGTCCAACCGGGCGTGGAATACGGAGATGATTTCGTCCTTCCGTATCGACCGGAGGCGGCCAGAGAACTTTCCGGATTCATAGCGGATCAGCCGATGGTGTATGAAGCACACTCGACGGACTACCAGACACCTCAGGCGCTTAGAGACCTTGTGCGCGATCACTTTGCTATCTTGAAGGTGGGCCCGGCGTTGACGCATGCCTTTCGGGAAGCGGTCTTCGCTCTGGCGGCCATTGAGAATGAACTGGTCTCGCTGAGCGAGCACTCGAACATCGTTTCGGTGCTGGACGAAGCTATGAAGCGGAATCCCAAATACTGGGCCAAGTACTATGAGGGAGACGAGGCCGAACAAGCACTCAAGCGCAAATTCAGCCTGAGTGATCGAATCCGGTACTACTGGTCGGATCCCAGGGTCCGGCAAGCGTTCGAGAAGCTTGTGCTGGGACTCAGTCGCAGGCCTTTGCCCCTGACACTTGTAGAACGCTACGCGCCGGACGTCTGCGAGGAAATCACCCATTCGGCCGCAGTCACGCCGGACGGGATCCTGCACGCCAGCATCCAAAAGGTGCTGGATGACTACGCCCAAGCGTGTGATCAATAGTCGGGGCGGATGTGGCGCTCGCCCGGAACACACTCGACTGAAGACCTGCAATTCGATTCTTAGCGGGTCGGCGCCGGGCGCGGAAGCAGAGTTTTAGATTCTCGCACAATAGCACTGTTGTGCCAGGGTTGTTCTCAGGCCTGGTGAAGAGCGGCCTCGGTGCGAATCGCAGTTCGATCACCTCGATCTTCGCAGCACAGATCCGGAAGGGTGAACGTGATTGTCGCCGCGCGACCCTTGTCGGTGTGGTAATGTCCACTATAGGTACGGTCTTGTCCTGACCTGACCTATCCTCAGCTGCCTTCACTTATCCCCCCTCCTTTATGATGAGCCTCCCGATCCAGGTGAGGCGCAACCAGATTAGGCCCTGGTAGTGGGAGAACGATTCGCCAGGCTCGGTGTTTCAGTCCCGGATCGATTCCTCATTCTGGTCCGTCGAAAACCTCCCGATCTCGAGCATCGATCATTGTTGCTTGCCACTTTCGTAACTGGATGATTGTTGTTGATCCCGTTCAATATTTGGGAGAGACGCTCCATGGGGCCTTGGCTGCTAAGCCAAACGACAATCATAGGTCTCGCGTACTTGGCACGCTGACTGCGAGTTGTGATGACTCGGCTTTCCTTAAAAGAACGCGTGAGGCTACTAAGCGTGTTACCTGAGCATCTCTGAAACTGGATGAGGCAAGCCTCTCTTCAGAGGCGGCCTCCTTTCATGCGCGTGGGGCAAGGATCCCTTCCGCACATAGGCTGATCCAGGGGCCAGGGAGTGGGCGACGGCGGAAGTTGACGTGGCCTGTGCGACACCTACGCGTCTATGGAGAGACCTGATCCATGACATCCGGGGTTGTGTGACTCGTGAGAGTGGCCCAACAAGCAGATGTCATGGATAAGAACCATGCATTCTCCGCTCTGCCGATTTGCCTCTTACCACGAAACAATAGACCGCACGGCTCGTGATTTTGTCGAGACGTGCAGTCTATGGTGGGCGCGGAGGGGCTCGAACCCCCGACCTCACGGATGTGAACCGTGCGCTCTGACCGGCTGAGCTACGCGCCCTGGCTGCATCCGATTATAGCATGCGGGCACCACCATGGTCTGCGCGTCCAGGGTGAATCCGGCGGTGTGCTGCACGCCGCGGAGCAGGAGTGCAGCAGAATTCTGGATGCACCCGCGTGCCTGGCCTTGATCATGGCCGCGCCGGGCGGCATGCTATAATGCCAGCGCTTCGAAGTTCGTACCGACCTCGGCCAGCGAAGGGCTGCTGAGGGTCTGTGTCAGCAGCTGGGGCTCATCGTGATCGAGCTCAACATCCCAGGAAGAGGCGTCATCCGGATCGAGCATCTTGTGTCGGACGTCAACGGCACGTTGGCCGTTGACGGTCAGTTGATCCCCGGGGTCACTCGGACGCTGACGGCCCTGCAAGATCGCTTGACAGTTCATCTCCTCACGGCCGATACCCACGGAAGGCAAGACGCCATCGATCGACAGCTTGGGCTGAAAGCCGTCCGCATCCCGCCGGGCGGAGAAGCCGCGGCCAAAGCCGAGTACATCCAACGCCTCGGGCCGACGGCTGTCGCCGCCCTCGGCCAGGGCGCCAACGATGCCGAGATGCTGCGTCAGGCCGCGATCGGTATCTGTATCCAATCCAAGGAAGGATTGGCGGTTGAGAGCCTGATGGCGGCCGACATCCTCTCGCCTGACATCTTGAGTGCGCTCGAACTGCTTGACAACCCGCTTCGACTCGTGGCCAGCCTGCGACGATGACTATCGAATCCAATCGCTCTCCGGGTGATCCCGACCAGCAATCGCCAGCACGCCGTCGTCGCGCCAGGCGGATGCTCACCCAACTCCGCGCCGACGAGCGCGAGGAGTTCCTCGAGGGCCTGGGTCATCGTGTCACGCCCGGGCTCGACCTCTTCCTCTGGGCGGCTGCCGCCGGGTTGCTGATCGGGCTCGGCTACCGCTTCGATCAGCCGGCCCTTCTCATCGGCGGGGCGCTGCTGGCTCCGCGGATGTCACCGGTTGCTGGACTGTCGCTGGCGGCGGTCTCTGGCTCAACACGCTTCTTCCTCCGGTTGACGGCCGCGCTGGCGCTGGCGATGGCGCTGGCGTGCGCGGTCTCGGGCGCCGTTGGCGGCCTGGGGATCCCGGCCAACGCCAATCTGCTATTGGCGTTTGGCCACGTCAAGCTCAACCTTGTCGACTTCGCCCTGCTTCTGGTAGGGGCCGTGGCGATTGCTGTGAGCATGGCCAGGAGGGGCGAGATCTCGTCGCTCGGGAGCGCCGCCGTCGCCTATGAAGTGCTGCTTCCATTGGGCGCTCTCGGCGTGGGCATTGCGCGCGGCGAGACCGAGTTGATCGAGGGCGGCCTGCTGACTTTCGGCATGCACCTGACATGGGCGGTCGCCGTCGGTCTGGCGGCTCTAGCCCTGCTGGGCTTCAGACCCCTTACAGGGAGTGGGCACTCGCTGGCGGCGGCCATCGGGCTGATGGGGCTGGTCGGCGTCTTGGGCGCCTACGGTCTTGGCGCCTCGGTGCTGGCGGTCATGCCGACCCCCACGCCAACCCCCACAGCCACGCCCACGATAACCCCAACACCGACCGCGACTGCCACGAGCACGGCCACTCCCACACCCACCGCGACGGCCACCGTCACACCCACTTTCACGCCGACGGCAACCGCCACGGCAACGCCTCCCCGGGGAATCGTCATCCGCACGGGCGGGCGGGGAGCGATTCTGCGCCAGGTCCCCTCACCGGGTGGGGCCTCGGTCGGTTTTCTGGCAGAGGGCGATTCCCTGGAAGTGATCGGCGGACCAGAACAGGTAGGCAATCAGATCTGGTGGGAGGTGCGCGCCGTCAGCGGCGGCCAAGTCACGACCGGCTGGCTGCTCGGCGATCTCGTGGCCACCATCACTCCCACGTCCTCACCCACCCCCTAAGTCCTTCCCTGGCTTCCATCGCTCAGGACACCGCAGTGCCTGGTCCGGCGCGAACGGCGGGGCCCCGGTTCGCGGAATGGGCCGGGTGCATCTGGCTCCTGATTCGCTCCCCGGGAAGGATGGGTTGACTGGGGAGGCATGCGACATGCCGCCGGACACGCCCGAATGGGATCAGACCCTTGACCGGCGGTGGACGACCAGGTAGACTGCCTATTGAAAATGATTTTCAATAATAATTCTCAACTCCCGCCGGATGTTGACCGTCTGCTCGCCTGCTTCGCCGCCAAAGGCCTGCGCCTGACCGGCTCGCGCCGGGCGATCATTGATTGCCTGGGGTCAAGCCAGGACTGGCTCACGCCCGCCGCCATTCACGAGCAGGCGCAACGCATCCGTCCCTCGATCGGGCTGGTGACGGTCTACCGAACGCTCAACTGGCTCCATCAGCAAGGCCTCGTCCGGCGGATTCATCTGCCGGACGGATGTCACGGGTACGCCCTGGCCAGCCTGCCTCACGGACACTATCTCGTGTGCCAGGAGTGCCAGCAGGTCGTCGAGTTCGCGAATTGTGATCTCGCGGACATCGAGGCGCAGATCATGGACGAGACGGGGTTCAGCATCCAGGGGCACATGCTGCAATTCGTCGGGGTATGTCCTGCCTGTCAAACACACGCGTCTGGTGACATGAGATGACTCCCGGGACCACACGAGCCAGGGTCACACGAGGGGCTCTGAAGTCGTTGTCCTTGTCGGGTGCACTGGCGCTCGTGCTCGCACTGGTGAATTGTGCGTCCAACCCGGGATCAGCCTCGACGGCCAATCTGAGCGACTACCAGCTCACACCGGTTGCATCGCTCCAATCCGTCCCGCTCGACTCGGCCAGGCGCCTGCGAGTGATTGCGACGACCAGCATCGTCGGCGACGTGATCGGCCAGGTCGGCGGCCAGGCCATCGAGCTCCAGACCCTCATGCCATTGGGAGTAGATCCGCACACCTACGAGCCGACGCCCAGAGACATCCAGGCGATCGCCCAAGCGGATGTCGTTTTCCTTAACGGTCTGGGGTTGGAGGAGGCCCTTCTCCCGCGGCTGACGAATGCCGGTGGTCAGGCTGCCCTGGTGTCGCTCTCGGAAGGGATAACCCCCCGTGTGTTTCGTGGGGATGCGACACGCGTCGCCTCAGCGGACACAACAGGCCTTGAGCAGGGCGGGGTCGATCCGCACGTGTGGCAGGATCCACGAAACGTGATCCAGTGGACCGAGAACGCGGCCGAGGCCCTATCTCGTCTCGACCCGGCCGGGGAAGCCGGGTATCGTCAACGGGCCGAAGCCTACCGCGCGCAGCTCGAGCAATTGGACAGTGAGATTCAGGCGATGGTTGAAACGATTCCCGTGGACCAACGGAAGCTCGTGACGGACCACGATGATATGGGTTACTTCGCCGATCGGTATGGCTTCACCGTCGTAGGCGCAGTCATTCCAGCCTACAGTACCTCAGCTGAACCGTCGGCTCAAGACATCTCGCGGCTTGAGGACGCTGTCAAGAAACTCGGTGTGAAGGCCGTCTTCGTCGGTGTCGAGGCCAATCGAGCTTTGAGCAGCAGGGTCGCCCAGGATACAGGTATCCGCCTGGTAGCGATCTACGCCGGTAGTCTCAGTCCTGCCGACGGCCCTGCTTCAAGCTATGCGCAACTGATGCTGTACAATGTCAGCGCGATCGTGGGGGCACTCAAGTAGAGTAGTCCTTCAACCGTCGGCTCGGGAAAGTGCAACCTGGATGTCGAACTGGATCATCAAGCTTGCGAAGCATGAGGAAGACGCACCGGCGATCCGGCTGGAGGATGTCTCCGTTCGCTACGACGGCGATCAGGCGCTGAGTGGGGTCAGTCTCACTATCCTGCCCGGCGAGCGCGCGGCGGTCGTCGGGCCGAACGGTGCTGGCAAAACGACGCTCATGCAGGTGATCGTCGGAATCCTGCGCCCTTCGTCCGGGACGGTGGAAGTCTTCGGGCACAGGCCGGGCGGGCACGTGTGCATCGCCTATCTGCCCCAACGCTCGCGGATCGACTGGGCATTTCCCGTGACCGTGCGCGAAGTCGCCATGATGGGACGCATCCGCAAGATTGGCCTGTTACGATGGCCGTCGCGGAATGACTGGAGGATCGTGGACGAAGCCCTGCAAAGGGTGGGCCTGTCGGCCCTTCACGACCGGCGCATCGCCGACCTCTCGGGAGGCGAGCAACAGAAGGTCTTCCTGGCACAGGCCCTGGCGCAGGAAGCCGAGATCGTCCTGCTCGATGAGCCGTTCAACGGCCTCGACATGCCGGCGCAACAAAGCATCCTCGAGATTCTCGACGAGCTTAGTCGCGCCCGTGTCACGGCGATCATCGCTACCCACGACTTGAACCTTGCGGCTGAGCGCTTCGATCGCGTCCTGTTGCTTCAACGACGTTTGATCGCCTTCGGAACACCTACGGAGGTTTTCACTCGTCCGAATCTCGTTCAGGCATATGGCGGCCAGGTACACGTCCTGCCCGATGGCGAAGGCCTGATGATCCTCGCCGACACTTGTTGCGAGGGGGACGAGGCAGCGTGAGCGGACTGCTCGCAGGGTTGAGTGAGCCCTTCGCATACCCCTTCATGGTTCGGGGCCTGTGGGCGTCGCTGATCGTGGGTATCGTCGTTCCACTTCTGGGCACGTACGTGGTGCTGAGAGGGATGGCGTTCTTCGGAGATGCGATGGCCCATATCGTCCTTCCGGGTGTGGTCATCGCTTTCATTCTGGGTTGGCCACTGACGGTCGGCGCGCTGGTCGCCGGGGTGCTGGCGGCATTGCTCATCGGAGCCATTGGCCGCCGGAGGAGGCTCAGGGAGGATACGGCGATCGGGGTCGTTTTCGCCGGCGCGTTCGCCCTGGGTGTGGCCTTGCTGTCTTTGCAGCGAAGCTACGCCGTCGACCTGGCGCACATCTTGTTCGGGAACCTGCTGGGCGTGTCCGAGGCGGACATTCGGTTGATGGCGATTCTTAGCGTCATCGTCCTATTGACGATCGGGGCCCTCTACAAGGAGTTTCTGGTTCTGTCGTTCGACCCGACGCTGGCCGCAACCCTGCGCTTGCCGGTTTTCCTTCTCCAGAATGCGCTGTTGGTACTCATGGCGCTGGTGATTGTGGTCTCGCTCCAGACCGTGGGGGTCGCGCTCATCCTGGCAATGCTGGTTACGCCGGGCGCGACGGCATACCTCCTGACGCGACGGTTGCCTTCGATGATGGCCGTTGCGTCTTTCTTGGGAGCGGCTTCGGCCATATGTGGGCTTTACCTTTCCTACTACCTAAACGTCGCCTCCGGGCCGGCCATTGTGCTCGTCGAAACAGCGCTTTTCGCAATTGTGTTTGCCCTTGCCCCGCGAAGGAGGCTCCCGGTCTCTCGACCGGAGGCCGCGCCGGGGTGAGGCGTCTGGGCTATGTGTCCCGACCGAATAGGCGCCCTCGCCTGCAATGAGTGACGCAGGCGGCCTCCCGGGATCGCCGGCCTGAGCCCAAGGGGCTATTGGGCGTGCCTGCACCGCCTGATAGACTGGGGCGTGTGTGCCGACCGTGAGCTGTTTGGGGAGACAGCGTGCAACCTGAAGATGATCTGAAACGGGCAGCCGAAAGCATTCGCGCCGGGGACTACGGCACGGCCAGGCTGATTCTGATCGAGACGCTCCGCCTGTACCCCAATTCGGAAGACGGATGGCTCTTGCTGAGCTACGCTCTTGAGGACACCGAAGAGAAACTGCGCTGTCTCGAGCGCGTTCTCCATATCAACCCCGACAACCAGCTTGCTCATCACAGAATCGCCAAACTTGCTCCTTCTCGCCCGATCCCTTCTGCCGAGGGTCCCGAGCCGGTTGAAGAAGAGGAGGCCCCACTGGCGCGGCTGGCCCGCGCTATGGGGGATGAGCCGGCGCTTCCGCGCGCTATGCACACGATGGGGCGTGATGTCGTTCAGCCCGAAGTCCCCTCGTCGGCGGAAGAGGCGGTGGACGAGATTTCTCCAGAGGAGCGTGCCGAAAAGAGGAAAGCGCGGAAGAAAGTCCTGGCGATCGCCGGCGGTGTGTTTCTATTCTTCGCGGTCCTCGCCGGCGGCTTGTATGTCACATTCGGGTTGATCGATCGAGCGCGGGCGACCGGGGCGGCATTGCCCGACACGGATGTCCCGGCCACGTCGACCGCCGCGCCGACGCAGGCGCCGACGGAAACGCAGGCCGGGGGCTTCGAATTGCCGCCGGAATGGACCGCCACACCGAGCCGTACTCCCACCAGCCCTCCGACACCCACCCCGACGAACACGGCGACGGTATCACCGACGCCGATCCCGCCCGATGCCACGACGTCGGCGCTCATGGATCGGATCAATCAAGAAGTCGCTGACATCCGTGGCCTTCCGGTTCGGAAAGACGTGGACCGGTATGTAATCTCCGCGTTTCGGGTGCGGCCAATCCTCGAAGCCAATTTCCTGAGCGCCGGCGGCTCCCAAGAGGAGCTCAAGGATGAGGCCATCGCCTTGAGCGTACTGGGTCTGATCAAACCCACATATGATCTGTACACAAACGCGCTCAACGGTTTGACGGACAGCCTGGGCGGCTTTTACTTCCCCTGGAGCGATGAACTGTTTGTCATCGGGGACCATTTCTCGGGGATCGAACGCTGGGTGTATTCGCACGAGTATGCCCATGCTCTGGTGGATCAGGAATACGACATCGGGGCCATCGGGGTCTACCCCATGTGCGACGGCGACGAACAACGATGCCAGGCGATACGGGCGTTGCTGGAGGGCGATGCGACTCTCGTGATGGATCAATGGTTCCAGCAATATGCGAGCCCGCAGGACTACCAGGACATTTTCAGTTATCGTCCGCCGCGACAGACCCTCCCCGAGCAGTTTCCGCCGCCCTACGTCTATCCGGATACAAGCTTTCCTTATGATCAAGGGCTGACTTTCGTAGCCTACCTTTATGATCGAGGCAACTGGGCTGGCGTGAATGAGGCCTATGAGAGGCTGCCGGACAGCACCGAGCAAATTCTCCACCCGGAGCGATATATCTCGGCCGAACCCGTTGTGGTTGTGACCGACCCGGAGCTGGGTTCCACGCTGGGCGCCGACTGGAGATTGGTGAAGAGTAACTCGCTGGGCGAATGGATGACATACTTGATCCTTGCCTACGGAGCCGACTATTCGGCCGAGATGGACGATTCGAGTTCCCAGAAGGCGGCCGACGGCTGGGGCGGCGACCACTACCAGGTGTACTACAACGATCAAACGGATCAGACGCTGCTGGCGGCCCATTGGGTCTGGGATACGTCGGCCGATCAAGTGGAATTCGCCCGCCTGATGAAGCAGCACCAATCTGCGCGTTTCCGTGGAGCGGTGATCAACCGGCCGACCGGTACCTGTTGGGGAGTCAACGGCCAGGTGAGCTGTGTTTACTCCTCCGGGAAGGAAACTCTCTGGCTGTTGACACCCGAACAGGCCGATCAGGACACTCTGCTGGCGAAGTTCCCCACCTTCCCTTGAGCTGAATCCGATTTCGAAACGACGAAGCGATCGGCTGGCCGGACCCTTTCTGCCAAGAGCCCGGCCGGCTTGTACGTATCGCCTCCGGATGCCCCTCGCGCGTTTGAGGCAGCCGACCTCCCAACAAACCCAAATCCACGAAACCTGCGCCGCGGCGTGCAACCTTTCGCCGGATACGCCCCAACGGCGCCTGCAGTTGCAATCGATCCTGAAGCGATTATGATTGATCTTGTGACAGCCAAGAGTCGCTTCAACGCCCTTTCTCTGGTGGATCAAATCGGCCTTGTAGGGCACGGTTTGGGTCTTGCGGGTGTGTCCCTGGCGGCCGTCTTCTCCGGTGCGATGAGTTCGGGGCTTGTCCTACTCCTCTTGATCTGGCTACTTAGTGTTGGTCTGATCGGGCTCGCCCAATCGAGCGGTTGGAGGCCGGTGTGGCTCGGCTGGGGATTGGCAGCCTTCGACCTTGTTCTCAGCGCCGTCGCATTCCTGATCAGCGGTTCGTTCGCGAGCCCGATCATGTCGGTCTTCTTGATGCCCGTGTTCGGCGCGGGGTTGACGTACGGGTGGATCGGTGTGCTCGGGTCGGGGGTGGCGGTCGTTCTTGTCATCACGGCGATCGGCCTGGTCATGAGCGGTGGCGGGCTATGGGTGATGGTCCCAATGGGAATGGTGTTGCAGGCCCTCACGCTCGCGGCCGTCGCGATCGGTTGGCTCATGGAACGCATTCGTGGAGAGGTGAGCGCTCCAGGCGGCGGGGGGCGAAAAGGGCGCGTCGTGGATGGTCGATCGGCGAAGGAGATGTTCGCTATTGCATCGCAATTGAGCGCCACGCTCGATTTCGAACAGGTACTTGATCTGGCGCTTGATTTGAGCGCCAGTGTCTTAGCAGATGCCAACGGCAGCAGTGATCGTCTGGCGCTGGGCGTGTTCCTGATCGATGCGGGTCGGCTTCGGGTCGCTGGCTCAAGGGGGCTCCCCGGGCCAGACACCGAACCCCTCGTCGAAATGACAGGCGGACTTCTTGGGGAAGCTTTGGCTTCAGGGAAAACCCAGCATGGGTCGGACCCGGAGGCCGATCCCATATTGAGCCAATTCAAGGGTCTGCAAGAGTGCCGAGATCTCCTGGCCATCCCCTTGAAAAGCAACGGCGAGCGCCACGGCGTCCTACTTTTCGCCCATCCGCGCATGGGCTTCTTCAATCGAGAGCAGGTTGAGCTGCTCGAGGCCGCTTCCCGGCAAGTGGCGGTGGCAATGCAGAACGCCAGACTGTTCCAGGGTCTGGAGGCCGAGCGGGAGCGGATGACAGAGATTCAGGAAGAGGCTCGCCGGAAATTTGCCAGAGATCTGCACGATGGACCCACGCAATCGATCGCGGCGATCACGATGCGAGTGAACTTCGCCCGCAGGCTGATCGAACGAGACGCCGATGCTGCAACGACCGAGCTCACGAAGGTAGAAGACCTTGCTCGTAGAACCACGAAGGACCTGCGGCACATGCTCTTCACCTTGCGCCCGTTGATCCTTGAATCGCAAGGCTTGCTGCCCGCGCTCAGGCAGCTCGCCGAGAAAATGCGTGACACGCATGGCCAAAATGTGATCGTGAAGTCGACGGCAAACGTGGCCGAGGGGCTCGAGGCCGGGAAGCAAGCCGTTGTGTTCTACATTGCTGAAGAGGCGGTCAACAATGCCCGGAAACACGCCGAGGCCGAGCACATCTGGGTTCGCCTGAACAAAGACGCTGAGACCTTCACGCTCGAGGTGGAGGATGACGGTGTCGGCTTCAACGTCGGGGCGGTCGACTCGAACTACGAGCAAAGGGGCAGCCTGGGGATGGTCAACATGCGCGAGAGGACGGAGCTTGTCGACGGAAAGCTGCTCATCCGCTCGTCCGAGGGCAAAGGGACATTGATCACGGTCGTGGTACCTCTCCCCAAGCCGGAACTTGATCCGGAGACTCGAGCGGAAGAGACACCCTGAGACCGGAAGATCGGATCGATCCTCATATTCGGCGGCGCCCTGTTCATGACAGACCGGGGCGCCGCATTGCGCCAGGGTGCACGAGATGATCGCTGAAGCACTTCTTTGGACCGGAATAGCCCTGGCTGCCCCGTTGGTTGTCGGTTTTTTCAGGGGCCGGTTGGCGAGCCGCCTCGGTGATTGGTCGCAGCCTGGGGCGTCCGTCGGCCGGTGGATCTATAGTCTGGGCATCCCTTACGTGGCTCTGATCACCGGTGCGGTCGCCGCTCGCGACGTCGGGCTCTCGGGCAGAACGGGAGTTGAGTGGCTCCGCGGGGCAATCGTATGCGCCGCGGCGCTGGGCGCCGCGTGGGTTGCGGTTGGCTGGCGACGGGTGGAATTGCCGTATGCCCGGCCGGGACAGGCCGCCATGGATGAACCGCGTTGGGCTCTCTACCGTGGAACGGCAAGTCTGCTGGCCGACCCGCGTTGGTCGGGCCCGCTGATCGGGCTCGGCATCGGCCTGCTCGAGTGGGTCCTCCGACACCGCCCAAGGGCCTCAAGAACGTGGCCGGTGCCGGCGGAATGGACCGACCTCGCGCGCGTCTGCGGTTCGACTGCGCTCTTCCTGCTTACCCGCAATCTGTGGCTGATCGTTCTCACCCAGGCTGGCCTGAGCCTGATTCTCACGAGGACCGGGCAAACAACAAGTGAGGATGCAGGGTGATCCGGATCCCCGATCTGCGCTGGGTGGTCAGGTTCGCCTGGGCGGTTGCGGCCCCGGCCTGGTTTGTGTGGCTTGCCTTTGAGGATCGCAACCTGAATACGGTCATGGGGCTGTCGGCGGTCGTCTGTGTTGCGTTTGCCCTCACCGGGGTCGCCCGATGGCGAGGCGGAAAACTGACCGACCGCAGGCGCTGGCTGCTTGAGTCGATGGGGGTTGGCCTGCTGACAGGGGCTCTTGTGGCTCCGGTTGCAGTCCTGCTGATCCTGGTCAAGATCTCCCTTCACTCAGACGGGACGCCGGAATTCACGTCCGGCGACATTGGCGCGGTCATGAACCGCGCTCCGGTTTGGGCTCTGGCGGGTGTCTTGTCCGGGGAAGCGCTGGGCCTAATCGGCGTGACTTTCAGCCGTACCGAGTGAAGCCGCCTCGGCCGGGCGGGGCCGACCCACCGGGATGAAGGGACTCTCAGACTGAAGAGGTAAGACGGATTGCAGCCAGGTTGTCCGTAGAATACAATCACAACAGCGAAGGATTTGAGTCGAATGGACGATACTTCCATGGAGAGTGTGTATCTGTGCCCGCAGTGTCTCACGGCCGCCGATCAACCTGGGCGGTGTGAGGTCTGCGGCGGCACTCGATTGGGCTGTCGCCTGGGAGAGCCGGATGATGCCTGCCGGCGGCCGTTGATCGACGCCGAGGGGAGAGTCCGGACGAGAGCCCCGCTGTGGTGGCTTGTACATTCCGTCGGACCGCTGGTCGAGCACAAGATTAACCATTGAGGCATCGTCGGCGGTCCAACTTGAACGAGGGAAGCATGGAGAAAGATAAAGTCGTCGTGATCGGATCCGGGCCGGCTGGATTGACGGCGGCCATGTATGCGGCGCGGGCCAGGTTGAATCCGCTCGTCATCTCAGGCAGCCAACTGGGTGGTCAGATCTCGATTACCTATGAGGTCGAGAACTATCCGGGCTTCCCCGAGGGGGTAGCCGGGCCTGAGCTCGTCGAGCTCATGCAAAAGCAGGCCGAGCGCTTCGGAGCGCGGTTGGTCGTGGACGAGGTGACCGAGGTTGACCTCACCCAAGGGTCTCCGTTTACGATCAAGACTTACAGTCAGGAATATCAGGCCGAGTCTTTGGTCATCGCTACCGGGGCTTCGCCGAACCGTCTGGGCATCCCCGGCGAAGAGTCGCATATCGGGCGGGGTGTTTCATTCTGCGCGACCTGCGACGGCTTCTTCTTTCGCGACAAGGATGTGGTTGTCGTCGGAGGAGGGGACAGCGCCATGGAGGAAGGCCTGTTTCTGACTCGCTTCGCCAACCGAGTGCGCGTGATTCATCGTCGTGACGAATTGCGCGCCGGAGAGACATTGAAGCGCCGCGCAATGGAAAACGAGAAGATGAGCTTCATCTGGGACACGGTCATCGAAGAGATCATCGGCAATGGCAAAGTGCAGGCCGTCCGAACGCGCAACCTCAAGTCGGATGCGACCGAGGAACTCACGACCGACGGTGTGTTCATCTTTATTGGCCACTTCCCGAACACCGATCTCTTCAAGGGCCAACTCAAGATGGATTCGCAGGGATATCTGGTGGCCGACGAAAGGGCGATGACCAGCGTCCCGGGTGTGTTCGCTGCAGGAGAGGTGCAGGACTCAGTCTACCGTCAGGTTGCCACGTCGGTCGGACAAGGCGCCATGGCGGGAATGATGCTGGAGCGCTGGCTGGAGGAACGGGAGTAGCTGCATGACGGGGGGCGCAGACATCTGGTATTCGCTGAATGGCGGCGGATCCGTGGTTGGGTCGGATCCGCCGCTGGTCTTGATTCACGGCGCCGGTGGATCCCATCTGCATTGGGGGCCCACGACGCGACGTCTTTCCGGCCGGTCGGTCTATGCCATCGATCTACCGGGCCATGGTCGCTCGCCGGGCGCAGGATCAGCGAGCATCGCGGAGTACGTGACGGCGGTCTCATCCTGGCTGAGACAGATCGGCCTGCAGCGTCCGGTTATCGTGGGGCACTCGATGGGTGGGGCGATCGCGCTCAGCCTCGCTCTCGACCTCCCCGAGTCACTGGGCGGGCTGGTTCTGGTGGGAACGTCGGACCATCTGCCTGTGAATCCAACGCTCCTGAGCATGTTGGAAAGGGACGAAACCTGGCGGGATGCGATTGACCTGATCATCCGGTGGTCCTTCAGCCCGGGCACCGAGCCCCGCCTTGTGGAGCTCTCCCGAAAGCGTATGCTCGAGACACCGCGAAATGTGATCTTTGGTGATTTTCAGGCTTGCGGGCGATATGATGTTCAGGGGCGGCTGGGGCAAATCCAGATCCCGACGTTGGTGATTTGCGGTGCGGACGACAAAATGACGCCGGAGAGGAATGTCCGCAGGCTCACGCAGGGCATTCGTGATTCACGCTTCACACTCGTACCGGGCGCCGGACACATGATCATGCTCGAGAAACCATCGATCCTGGACAATGCGGTTCAGGATTTTCTGGCCGAAGAGGCGCTGTAGGACCCGGGTCTGCGCCACCACTGTCTGCCGCTGCCGCCCCCCACCGAAGGTCGACCAGCCTAGGTCAAACCGAGCTGCTGACGAAGCACAGGCAGGATGGCCTGAACCGCCCGGGCGCGGTGGCTGACGGCGTTCTTCTCCGTCAGGCTTAGCTCCGCCATCGTCCGGTCAAGACCGTGGACGAGGAAAATCGGATCGAACCCGAACCCGCCATTGCCTCGTTCCTCGGGGATAATCTGCCCCGGACAGATTCCCTCGGACGAGAAGATTCCCCCCGAAGGACCGGCCAGCACGGCAACGCAACGAAACCGGGCAGTCCATGGTCGGGGGAAAGTCTCCAGGCGATTGAGCAACAAGCGACGACGGTCGGCGTCGGTTCTTCCCGGCCCGGCCATTCGATGTGAATGTGGCCCCGGCTCACCTCCCAGCACTTCGACTTCGAGCCCGGAGTCGTCCGCCAGTGTCCAAAGTTGGCTCGCGCGCGCGAATGCCTCGGCCTTGATCCGGGCATTCTCGGCATAGTCAGCGCCCGTTTCTTCGATCTCCATCTTGAGGAAGAATGCTTGGGGGAAGACAATCTGAAGGTCAAGCCCGTTCAAAAGCGCCTCGAACTCGGCTTGTTTGCCCCGATTCAGGGATCCTATCAGCAATGATTGCATCATGTTCCGTCCGGACCTATGGCTACTCGAACAGTACCGATATCCTATTCGTGGCGGTCGAGTTCCATGGTACCCGTATATATGGCATAGCAATCCGCAAAATCGCGCATTATGTCACGGATTAATCGCTCATGTTGACCGTCGATTCTAACTATGTTATAATGCTCACGCTTTTTTGGAAACTGTGTTGCCTGGTTGGGGTGTGAATTTAGATATCCGCCAGCCATTGCGGTTGAACGTCGGGTTTCTGCTCCATCGGGACGTCGGCTTCAACCGCAATTTTGACTTTGATGGCATAGGCGCAAAGCTCAGTGATGATCTTGAGGTGCGGAACCTGCGCGGTTCGATCCGTTTCACCCGCACCGCTCAAGGATTGGTGGGCCACGGAAAGCTCAAGGCCGAAACGACCCTGGAGTGTGTTCGTTGCCTGACCGCTTTCAACCAGACTCTCGAGATCCGGTTTGACGATCTGTTCGCCTTCCCTCCCGAACGGGCGACCGATCCGCTTCTGGCTGTGCCCGAGACAGGGATCCTCGACTTGACCCCACTAGCTCGGGAATACTTGATTCTGGACTTCCCACTCCAGCCGGTTTGCAGCACGGACTGCAGGGGTCTTTGCCCCGAGTGTGGCAACAACCTGAATGAACAATCGTGTCAACACGCCCAGACCGAGGTGGATCCTCGCCTGGCGATGTTGAAGGACCTGTTACCCAGATCGTGATGGGTCTCAAACGGCTGGTCTTTCTCAGAGCCGTGGGCGATTCGCTCGAGGTCTCGCCAGGAGAACATGGATGAGCATTTCCAAGGACCGCTGGCAAAAGAGGGAAGCCTTCTCTGCGTTGCTTGAGAAAGGCGACTATCAGGGCTATATCACAACCGACGACATCATCGCCGTTTTTCCCGAGGCGGAGGAGCTTGAAGATAGGATGGACCGGCTTCAAGCTTTCTTTCGCAAGTCGGGGATTGAGGTTTTTGAGGACCACTCTCAGATCCCAGAGAACCTCCGTCCCGAGGTAGACGTCGACGAGGCGGAAACCTTTGATCTGGCCGCCATCGCCAGCGACGATACCGTCGGGTTGTACCTGAAAGAAATGGCCCGGGTCCCGCTTCTGACCACGGAAGAAGAGGTGGATCTGGCCAAGCGCATCGAGCGCGGGCGGGCCTCCGAGGCGAAGCTGGCCAAGCTCAACGGCAACTGCACGCCCAAGAAGCGCGCCGAGATGCAGTCACACGTTCAGGACTCGCGCGCCGCGCGCGATCATCTGATCAAGGCCAACACGCGCCTCGTTGTCAGCATAGCCAAGAAGTACATGGGCCGCGGGGTGCCTTTCCTCGATTTGATTCAGGAGGGCAACCTGGGGCTGATGAAAGCCGTCGAGAAGTTTGACTACCACCGCGGCTATCGCTTCAGCACATACGCGACGTGGTGGATCCGCCAGACGATCACCCGTGCGATCGCCGATCAAGGCCGGACAATTCGTGTTCCCGTGCACATGTCCGACCGGATCCGGCGGCTGTACAAAGTCGCTCGGCAGCTTGAGCAAGACCTGGGCCGAAAGCCCACGCCGGAAGAGATCGCCGACGGCCTGCAGGTAGATGCCCGCAAGGTGCAGTGGATGATGCGTGTATCCTGGCGCCCGCTATCGCTCGAAAGCCCGGTCGGCGAAGAGGAAGACTCAGAGCTTGGGGCGTTCGTCGAAGATGAGACCACCCCCACGCCGACCCAGACTGCCTACCACAACCTGCTTCGGGACAAGATCGAAGAAGTCCTCTCGACGCTCAGCCCACGCGAAGCCAGGATCTTGCGCCTGCGTTTCGGACTGCATAACGGTCGCTCCTATACGCTGGAGGAGGTCGGCCAGAAGTTCGGCCTGACACGCGAGCGCATTCGGCAGATCGAGGGCAAAGCTCTTCGCCGGCTGCGTCACCCGCGGCGAGCACGACAGCTGAGAGATTACCTCGCCTGATCCACAGGCCCAGTGGATACGACGAAGTGAAGGCGACCCGCGAGGGTCGCCTTCTTCATTGACGGCGGACATGCCGCCTGGAATGACTTGTGAGATGCACCCGCTCAGACGACGTTGCCCCGGTCGCCGAACGCCGCCGGTGTGCGACGCAAACGCCAGCCGGCGACGTCTGCCAGAAAGGCCAGCTCGAAGACGCGTTCGTCCGGGGTCATCACCAAGAAACGGCGCTCGCCCTCGGCCGTCCATTGGCGACCGACGGCGGCGATTGGGTACAGGCGGTCCTGCCAGCGGAAGGCTCGAGGCTGGATCCCGCCGTCAGCGAGGAACCTGGCTTCAACCTCGACCGGCTCATCCATCGGCGCCATCCAATTCATTCAGGAGCATTCTCAGAGCCGCTTCAGCCGATAGCGCCTTGTTTCCCCGCCTATCCTCTGGCCAGAGATGTTTCTCGACGCGATCCCCTGCCGGCCCGCTCAAACCCAGGAACGTCAGGCCGACAGGTTTGCCGGCCTGCGCCCCGCCCGGGCCGGCGATCCCCGTGATGGCGACAGCCAGATTGGCAGCGAACGCCTGACGAGCGCCTCTCGCCATTTCAAGCGCCGTCTCCTGACTCACCGCGCCGTGACCTTCCAGCGTGCTCGCCTGGACCCCCAGAAAGTGCTCTTTGGCAGCATTGGAATAGGCGACGATCCCGCCCAGGAAGTACTCCGAAGACCCAGGGACATTTGTGATCCGGTCGGCGACCAGCCCGCCCGTGCACGACTCAGCCACAGCCAGCGTCCAGCCGCGCGACTTGAGCGAACGGCCTAGCCGTTCCTCCAGCGATATCTCCATCTCGCCAGTCCTCTTCTCCGCCAGATTGCCCTCCATTATAACTACGCGGCTGCGAAGGCTTGGAGATCCGCGCGCGGACGGTGTGCACAAGCTCCCGGAGCCTGCCAGGCTCCGGGAGCTTCGCCAGGTTGACACGCTCATGGCCGGAAGGTATGCTTCGGCCGATGAACCAGCTCTCGCTTTTCGGAATCGCCGCCAGGCGTTGGTCCGTCAGTGAACTCAACCGACACGTACGCCAGGTCCTCGAGATGGACATCGCGCTGCGCGACGTGTGGGTGGAGGGAGAGCTCTCCAATCTCTCGCGTCCTTCTTCGGGCCACATCTACTTCACCTTAAAGGATTCCGAGGCGTCCCTGAGATGTGTCATGTGGCGTTCGGATGCGGCCCATCTGCAGCGGCTGCCGCGCGACGGCGAGGCGGTCGAAGTCCACGGCCATGTCGGTGTGTATGAGGCAGGGGGACAGTATCAGCTCTACGCGGATTCGCTTCGTCCTGCCGGTGAGGGGAGGCTGTACCAAGCCTTCCTGATGCTCAAGGATCGCCTGGAGAAGGAAGGACTGTTCGATCCTGAGCGGAAGCGGCCGCTGCCTCCCTTCCCGAAGCGGATCGGCGTGGTCACCTCACCCACCGGTGCCGCTCTGCGTGACGTCGTCCATGTCCTCCGCCGACGCTTTCCCCTTGTCGAAGTCGTCCTGGCTCCAACCCCGGTCCAAGGAGACGAAGCTCCGGTGGGGGTCATTTCGGCGATCGAGACAGTCAACCGCCACGCCCATCCCGACGTGATCCTGGTTGTGCGCGGCGGCGGATCGATCGAAGACCTGTGGGCGTTCAACGATGAGGGTGTGGCCAGGGCGATCGCCGCCTCCGCTGCGCCGGTGATCAGCGGCATCGGGCATGAGACGGATTTCGTCATCGCCGATTTCGTTGCCGACCGGCGCGCCCCGACGCCGTCGGCCGCGGCCGAGATCGCCACCCCTGACCAGCGCGACCTTCTCATCGAAGTCAAAGGTGCCCGGAGTGCGATCACGAGTGCCTTCGAGGGTCTCCTGGGGGAGGGCCGCAGGGCTCTCGAACAGGCTCAACTGAACCTGCACCGCTTCTCTCCGCACTCGCAGGTTGTAAACGCACGCCAGAAGGTCGACGATCTGCTGCGCCGGTCGCTGTCGGCCCTGCGACACGACTTGGCCTTGCGGCGAACCGGGATCAGCGGGCTTGCCCAGACGCTGGCCGCTGTCGGCCCGCCGGCTGTGCTGGCCCGGGGCTATGCCGTCGTCACGCAGGCCTTCGACAAGTCGGTCGTGCGCCGGGTGGATCAAGTCAGCCCGGGCGATCGCATCGACGTCCGGGTCAGTGACGGCACTTTCGCTGCTGATGTGGGCGTCTCCAAAGGCGGGACGACATCCACGGGGGAGGGCTGAGGCAGTTGCCGCGCTTGCGTGTGGCTCGGCGGCTCGGGTTGCCAGCGTGGACCAGGCGGCGAGCGATGAGAGCGCACGGCCTGGCGATCGTATTCTTCACCTTGTTGACGCTCGCCGTCACATGGCCGCTCGTCTTGCACTTCAGCAGCAAGGTCCCTGGCTGGTATATCGCCGATAACTATGAGTACTTGTGGAAGATGTGGTGGTTCAAGCACGCGTTGCTTGATCTCCACCAGAACCCGCTTGTCGCACCGCAGCTCTTCTACCCCGAAGGCTTCCAGCTGGCCAATGCAGAGCTTGTACCCCTGGCGACGGTCCTCGGATTGCCTCTGACCTGGCTGTGGGGCGAAATCCCGACCTATAACCTCATCATCCTGTTGTCATTCGTCGTCTCCGGATGGGCTGTATTCGCCTTATTGTACAAGCTCACCGGAAATGCCTGGAGTGGGCTGTTCGCCGGAGTGTTGTTCGTTCTGTCGCCCTACCACGTCGTCCGTTACGGGGGAATTCTGCCGCTCAGTTCGGTAGAGGGGCTGCCTTTGTTCCTCCTCGGAGCCGAAGGTTGGGCGCAGTCCGGCCAACACCGATGGGCCGTTCTGGCGGCGACAGGTTTTGTCGTCGCGGCCTGGGGATCGCTCTATTACGCGCTGGGGCTGGCTCTTGTAGGGCCTGTGTATATTCTTCTACGGAGACGTCCGGTGCGGGGCATCCTAAGCGATCGGCGAGCCAGGGTCTCGCTTGGCATCGCGGCCGGGATCTGCTTCATCGCCCTGCTGCCACTCGGGCTGGCATACCTCAAGGTGAGTCGGCAGGTGTCGTTCCGGATCCCGCTCGAGGATGTGGATTTCTGGTCGGCCAGTCTGACGGACTATCTCATTCCAGCGGGGCTGAATCCCATCTGGGGAGAATGGGTTCGCCTTCATCTGCTCACCGTCCCGCCCGAGTATCCACAGATCGGACTTGAGTTCGTGTTGGGCGTGGGATTCGTATGCCTGGTGTTTGCAGCGTACGGAGCCCGGCATGGAGGGGCGCAGTCAAGATCGGCGCTATTGGGTTTCACTCTTGCGGCGCTCGTCTTGAGTTTCGGGCCGCGGCTGCATTGGGGAAGGTATCCGATCGCCATCCCGGCTCCAAGTTCGGTGGTGGATGGGTTCAATCGCTTGATGAACGCGATCGGCAACGCGCTCCCGGCCCACGAACCCTATCTTGCCGGCGAAGGTGTGGGATTGACGGTGCCGATGCCGGCGTTGATCCTTCGCTGGCTTATTCCTCCGCTCAAGGGCGTTCGAGCCTGGAACCGCTTTGCGGCGTTCGTCAGTCTGGGAGTCGCATGCCTGGCCGGGCTGGGGTACTCGGCCTGGGTCCGAAGGGAGGTCATCCAACAGGATGAGGTGTCCGTTCGACAGAGACCAAAACTGCTGGCGGCTGGAGTGATCGTGTTGTCTCTGGCTGTGTTTGAATTGTGGCCGGGACGTATCCCCCTTCAGCCTGTTGGCCCGCGAGCGGTAGATCTCTGGTTGGCGTCCCAGCCCGGCCAATTCACCATCATGGAGCTGCCGCTGAACAGCGCACTGAGCGCTCCGCAGATGCTCTTCTCGCGCTATCATGGGAAGCGAACCGCGTTCGCCTATGGCACGTACTTTCCCTACTGGTATCGACAGGAGTACCCTGAACTGGCCGAGTGTCCGGCGCAGGCTTGTCTGGCACGGCTGCGGTCGTGGGGAGTGCGCTACATCTTGCTCAACATGGATGCGCTGCCAGCAGGCTCCACGTTGGAAACAGATCTCGAGACATCGCGCGATCTCCGGAGGATAACCACGCTGGATCAGATCGTTGTCTTCCAGCTTCTTTCTTGAGACTCGGCGTCCCTGCTCTGGACCCATCGGTCTCCGCTGATCCCCAAAGGCCAATAAGATGCCAAAAGCTAACCCCAAACCGAAGCCGCCCAAGCAGCTTGCCTACGAGCAAGCCTTCAGTGAACTCGAGGAGATCGTCGAACGGCTCGAGGCAGGCGATCTTCCATTGGAAGAAGCGCTTACGCTCTTCGAACGAGGCCAGGCGCTTGCCGACCGATGCGCCGAGCTGCTGGAGAACGCCGAACTCAAGCTCCGTCAGCTTGTGCCGGAGGATGAAGGAGATTTCGTCGAGGAAGACTTCGCCATGGATGACGAGGGCTGAGTGAGTATCCTGGATGTGTTGCAGAACCACGTATTGATCGCGGCGGTGATCGCGTGGAGCATTGCACAGATGATCAAGCTCCCGGTGGAATACGCCAGCACGCGAGAATGGAATTGGTCTTTGCTGCTACGGGCGGGCGGTATGCCCTCGTCTCACGCGGCGCTGGTGACTGCGGCAGCCCATGGGATCGGGCTGACCGTAGGTTTCGGCTCGGGTATGTACGCCCTGGCTGTCGTGCTGGCTGTGATCGTGATGTACGACGCGACGGGGATCCGTCGTCAGGCCGGCCGGCACGCGGAAATCATCAATGCGATGATCCAGGATCTCGTTGAAGGTCACCCCCTTCATCAGGAGCAACTGATGGAGGTCCTGGGTCACTCCCCCTTCCAGGCGTTGGTCGGCATGCTCCTGGGCCTGGTCGTAGCTCAGCTCGTGGTGGGATGAAAGTGATTTCGCCCGAGGTTCAGGCGAGTTTCTGAAGCAGAAACCGGGGTAGCTGCCTGGCTTCGGGAGCTCCGAGCGTGAGGCAAGCCAACCAGTAGATCACTCCACCCAACGCGACGCCTCCCAACCCAACAACCCACGTCGGGCTCTCCGGGATGATCCCGAGCCAGGCGATCAGGCTAAAGCCCATCACGACCGTCCCGGCGACCGTCGCCGTCACCCCTCGCCTCAGACGAACCAGATCCAATCCCCCAACGCGTCGACCTAACAGCACGAACAACGTCAGGCACTCGAGCGCGGTGGCCAGCGAGTTGGCCAGCGCCAGACCGCCATGCGGCGGCCGGCCCGCGTTGACGAACATCATGGAGAGCACGATGCTGAGGACAACATTCAATGCCATTGCCGCCGCGCCGACGGCGACCGGCGTTCGCGTGTCCTGCATGGCATAGAACGCTCGGGCGATGATTTCGAGGAGCGAGTGCCCGACCAGGCCGGCCGCATACCACAGTAATGCCCAGGCGACGAGCTCGGTTGAGCGCGCGTCGAATGCGCCGCGCTCAAACAGCAACGACACGATCGGACGTCGAAGTACGATGAGACCTACACTCGCCGGGAGTGAAAGAAATAGAACACCGCGCAAGGTCGTTGCCAGGGAGGAGCGCATTTCAGCCAGCTCGTTCCGGGCCACCTGTTCCGAGAACGTCGGCAGCACTGCGATCCCGATCGCCTGGGCAATGATCACCTGGGGCATCATCATCACGGCGAAGGCGATCGTGATCCCGGTCAGGCTCCCTTCCGGCATCCCTGAGGCCAGGATTGTGTTGACTAGAAAATTGATCTGAACCACCCCGACGCCAAGCAGGCGCGGTCCCATCAATGTCCCGACGCGGCGAACGGCGGGGTCTTTGAGGCCGAGCCAGAGATGGTAGCGGGCGGACCTGCCTCGCAATCCGGGCAGTTGAATCAGCAAGTGCATCAAGGCCCCGAGCACCACCCCCCAGGCCAGGCCGTGGATTCCCATCGTCGGTGCGAGCAGGATCACGCCGACGATCCACCCCAGCCAGAAGAAAGTCGGTGCGAGGGCCGGGAGCAGGAAATGCTGATGCGCGTTGAGCACCCCCATCAGCAAACCGCTCAGGCCGAAGATGACGGCCGAGATGAGCAGAATTCGCAGGAGGGATACCGTCAGGCTGATCTGGACGGGGTCGGTGAAGTAGGGCGCCAGAACGTGTCGGACGAGCCATGGGGCAATCAGCCAGGACAGCGCCGCTGATGAACTCAGCCCAAGGAAGACGAGATTGGCGATCGAAGAAGCCAGCCGCCAGGCGTTCTCGCGGTCCGCTTGGGCGAGGAAGGCGGTGAAGGTCGGAACGAAGGCCGAAGCCAATGCGCCGCCAGCCATGAGCGTGAACAGGATCTCCGGGAGTCGGTTGGCCGCATTGAACGCGTCCATCTCCGCACTGGTCCCGAAGGCGCGCGACACCAGGACCCATTTGATCAGCCCGGCCACATTGGAAACGACGAAGGCCGCCATGACGGTGCTGGCAGCCCGGGCGATCTGACGTTCGGCACGCGTATGAACATCGTTCACAGGCGAGGATTATAGCAGGCGCACTCCTGGGAGTCAGACCAGTAGTTGCAGAACCTCCGGTTGTGTTGCTCCGCCCTCCATGTGGCAACACATGCGGCGGCGCTTGTGAGAAGCAGGTTCTCTCGCTAGGATTGACGCCAACGAAGAGTTCATAACACTCGGAGGTGTTCTGCCATGATCCGATCCCTGTATCGAAGCAGCGACGGAACGCAGGAGACAGGAGTGGCGGCGAAGGATTTCGCTGCCGCCCTGGGCGACCCTAAGGGCGTGTTGTGGGTGGACTTCGAGGGCGAGGCGCCGGAGGTATGTGAGCCGATCCTGCGCGAGAGCTTCGGGTTTCACCCGTTGGCCATCGATGACGCGCTCCAGGAGACGCACGTCCCCAAGCTGGACGATTGGGGAAGGTACCTCTACCTGGCCTTGCATGCTGTCCACCTGGACGGCTCAGCTGACGAAGTGGACACGCGTGAGCTTGATTTATTCCTCGGCGAAAACTACCTGGTAAGCCACCATGATAACCCTCTCCCTGCCATCAGCCGGGCCTGGGATCGCTGTCAGAAGGACGATCGATTGACTTCCGGCGGCCCAGCCCATCTGGCGTACACACTAGCCGACGAGCTCGTCGTCGCCTATATGCAGGTTTTTGAGACTCTGGACAATGCCATGGATTCTCTGGAGGCGCAGATCTTCGAGGAGCCAGCGCCCGAGACGCTGGCCTCGTTGTTTGTGGTCAAGCGCAACATCCTGACTCTACGTCGAACACTCGCGCCGCAGAGGGAAGTCTTGAATAAGCTTGCCCGAGACGACTTAAGCGTGATCGAACCCAAACAGCGTGTGTACTTCCGGGACATCTACGATCACCTCGTCCGGCTCTACGACATCAATGAGAGCATGCGCGACCAGGCAAGCGGATCGCTGGACACCTACCTCTCGGTGATCAATAACCGGATGAACGACATCATGAAGACGCTCACGGTGATCACGACCTTGTTCATGCCGATCTCGTTTGTGGCGAGTTTCTTTGGCATGAACTTCTTCGGGCCGAGCGCATCCCTGCCGGGTTGGACGTCTGCGCCGTCTTTCGCTGTGTCACTAGGTGTCACGCTGTGCACACCATTGGCGATGTACTTGTGGGTCCGACGCAGGGGATGGATGTGAAAGCCAAGGGAAACAGGGCAGGGGTGTCTCCACCTGGAGACACCCCTGCTGAGAGACCGATGCGTCGGAGAGCCGACTGCTACTTCAAGCTGTAGGTAATTGTCACCTGTACCTGGACCTCGAGACTCCCGGGGGAGACGGGTACGTTGCTCCCAGCGGGGGCCTCCGCCGCGGCCGCCCCGGTGGTTCGAGGGCCGGGAAGTCCGACCGAGGAGGTGATCGTCTGCGGCTCTCCCAGCGTGATGCCGGCGGCCGAGGCGAGCAGGTGGGCACGAGTCTGCGCGGTATCGATCGCCTTCTGGCGCGCTTCGGCCTGTGCCTGGCTTGGGTCGGATACAGAGTAGGTTACCCCCTGTACATTGTTCGCTCCGGCGCCGATGGCCGCCTGGAGCACGTCGCCCAGTTTGTCCGGCTGGCGCAGACGGACGTGAACCGTGTTGTCAACCCAGTAGGTGACTTCACCGGTCGGAGTACCCGTGTTGTCGTACATCTGCTGAGGCGTGACATTGAAGTATGTCGTCTGGATGTCGCTGCTGGCCACGCCCTGACCAGTAAGGGCCGCCAACACTGCGGCTGACAGGCGGTTGTTGCTGGAGACCGCGCTGCCAACGGACGCCGACTGGGTTTGTACGCCCAGATCGATGTCGACTACGTCGGGGACCAGGTAGACACTACCGGTCGCAGTGACGGACAGTCCTGATTGGTCAGCATTAGCCGATCCGCCTGAGCACGCGGTCAGGAACAAACCGGCGAGCAGCATCAGTGAGAAGAAAAGTCTGTTTCGCATGGGTTCCCTCCCGTCTGCTTAGCGCAGGGTGTAGACGATGTAAACCTGAACCTGGTACTCGAGCGTTCCCGGGCTGGCCGGCACGCCGCCTCCGCCTCCACCCTTGCCGAACGACGCGGCTGCGTAGGACAGAACCGGAGCGGGAGAGTACTCGTTCAGGTTGAACACCGGCCCCAACTGCGCGCCGGCGGCATCAGCCAACTGGGTTGCCTGGTCATGAGCGTCCTGAATCGCCTCGAGCCGGGCCTTGTCCAACGCTTCGCTTGGATCGGCCACGCTATACGACACGTTCTGGACGGTGTTGGCTCCGCTCTCGAGTGCCGACTGAAGGAGATCGCCGAGCTTGGAGACATCGCGCAGAGTCAAGGTTAGCGTGTTGCTGACGATGTAGGTGATCTCACCTGTCGGATTCCCCTGAGGATCAAACTTCTGCTGGCTCGAGACGCTGAAGTCAGACGTCTGAATGTCAGCCGCCGCCACACCCGCCGACTTGACGGCTTCGGTGACCCTGGAGGCCCGAGCATTGTTGTCCTGGACGGCTCTGGCCACCTGCGGATCCTGGGTCTGAACGCCAAGGGTGACGATCACGATGTCGGGCGTCAACCGGGCCGTGCCGGTCCCGGTGACGGAAACGGTGCGCTGCGGGGCTCCGCCGCCGGCCGCCGAGCAAGCGGTCAACACGATAGCCAGACTCAAGGCGATCGCAGCGCTCTTGGTAATGCGTGACATACTGCCTCCTGCTAAGATGGAAGATGATGTGCGGGAAAGCATATCCGGCCTGAGTGTGGGCCAAGGATCAAGCCTGCCCACCCGGGGGCCGGAATTCGCCGCCCATTATAGACGCCTTTGGGCCTGTGGAGGTTCCAGTTTCGAGGGAAGAAACGGGGCGGCCTTGGTGGCCAAGCCTGCGGTCTGGCTCAAGCCTTCTCGGCGTTGGAGAAGAATGGCGGCTGCTTAAATTGGGAGAGCCGGGGACGCCGACCCCGGCTCTCTTCTAAGGAGGAGAAGAAGAGATTCCGCCCTTCCGACAATACGATAGACGACTTGGTGTTTCCCTGCTGGTCGGAAGACAGTCGCGAACCCTACGGAATCCCTACGCCGCCACCTTAAAGAGGGGAAAGTGTTATCCAGTCTAGTACCGCAGTCCTGCTTCAAGGTTGCATCCTGCATGAAGACAGCGCGGCACTCGTGAGGCCGTGGATCGGATCGAGGGGATGATCATTGTGTGCGCATTGACGTCAATCAAGTTCACCTCTATGCTGAGGTCATGCTATGCCGACCGGATGTGAGGACCTGGCGTTTGGATCCGCCCGTGTCCGCCTTGGTAACTGAGGGGTGGTCATGACAACAAGTGCGCCGAGCGAGGCGTTGGAAACCTGGATCGAGAAGGTTCCGAGGGGGCGAGCTCTGGATCTTGGCGCGGGTGACGGGGAGACATCGGCCTGGCTGGCCGGACGTGGTTTCCGAGTCGATGCGGTAGAGCACGATCCTGACCGATTCGACAACCTGCGCAGGCTGACACATGGACTTCCGGTTTATCTGCATCCGCTGCACATCATGCAGTTCAGGCCGGCCGAGGAGGCTTACTCGCTGATCGTTGCCTCGGCGGTACTCCACTTCTTTGCACTGTCCGATCTCAAGCTCCTGGCCGCCCGACTCCGACGCTCGCTGGCTGAAGGGGGAATCCTGATTGCCGAGGCCTTCACAACGGACGATCCCGGCTATGCCGTCCTGCGCCACGAAAACGTCCGTGAGATTGAACCAAACACGTTCGAAGCACCTCCCTTGATCGGGCTGATTCACTACTTTGAGCCGGGTGAGTTGCGGAAGTTGTTCGCCGGCCTGAAGTCCCTGGAATATGTTGAAGAACGTCGGTCGGACCCTGCCTCGCCCGAAGGATATCGGGCGGGGGCGCTCCTCGTTGCCCAGCGTCCCGTTACCCCGATCGGCATCGACCGAGGAACCGTCGGCGAATGAGTTAGAGGCGCGACCACATGCCCAGTTGCGGTCGCGTCTATGTCAGGATCCCTCGCCAAGCCTCGACCCCCGTCACGTTTGCTCCCCGGCCGAGTGATGTACAATGACCGGTATGGTCGAACTCGCGCCGGTCTCCTTGCTCATCACACTTCAATACCCGGAACATCTGGTGGAGAGATTGAGGGCGGTTTCTCCTCGGCTCAAGATTCACGTTCACCCCGTCCGGTCCGCCTCGGAAATACCCACCGGCCTGCTCATGGATGTCGAGATTCTGTACACCTCCAAGGTCTTGCCGGAGCCGGAGGCGGTCCCCAATCTTCGATGGATTCAATTCCACTATGCCGGGATTGATCATGTGGCGGATGATCCGCTTGTTCGATCCGGCGTAACCGTGGCCACGCTCAGCGGCGCGGCGGTCTCCCAGATGGTGGAGTTCGCTATGATGGCGATCTTATCCCTGGGACGGCGGCTTCCTTTGATGATGTCCGACAAGGCGGAGAAACGCTGGGCGGATGATCGTTTCGATCGATTCGAGCCGAGAGAACTGAGAGGCAGCACGGTTGGCATCGTCGGGTATGGAAGCGTCGGCCGGGAAATCGCGCGTGTTTGTCGGGCCATGGGGGCGAAGGTGCTGGCGACCAAACGCGACCTCAAGCACCTCGAAGATACCGGCTACATGCCTGAGGGACAGGGGGACATGGGGGCCGAGCTTGTCGAGCGTCTGTACCCACCTCAGGCGTTGCGTTCAATGGCTTCCCTGTGCGATTTCCTGATTGTGAGCGCTCCGCTCACACCGGAGACGCGTGGCATTGTGGACAAACGCGTCCTGCTGAGCCTCAAGCCCTCATCATTCCTGGTTGACATATCCCGCGGCGGCGTGGTGGACCATGGAGCGCTGATCGAGGTTCTGAATGAGAACCGCTTGGCGGGCGCCGCGCTGGATGTGTATCCGGTAGAGCCATTGCCTGAAAGCAACCCACTTTGGGACATGCAGAATGTGATCCTTTCGCCGCACGTGGCTGGCGCGTCGAAAGAGTACTTCGAACGAGCGACGGATTTGTTCGTCGAGAACCTCCATCGATATCTCGCTGATCAACCCCTCCTGAACCGCTTCGACCCACAACGAGGTTACTAGTGCATCTCGCCGAGATCCGGAAGTTCGTGCGAGTCGAGAAAGGCGACCCTCCCGACTCGCACGATCGGTTCGCGCCCGATACACCGGTGTCGGATGCCCTGACCATGTCCACCCCGCGGGATGAGCGTCGCATGCAATCAAGACCTTCCGTGTCGGGCAAAGCGACTGGTCACACGGGGCCTTGGTGGACGCTCGTATCGGTGTACGTTCAGGGGGAAGGGAGATGAGCCCGATCCGGGGAGTGATCTTCGATCTCGGCTCGACGTTGCTGCGATTCGAAGGCGACTGGGATGCGGTGATCCAAGAAGGCAGACAGGCCATGGTGCAGTCGTTGCTCTCGATGGGTGTGCCGATCGACGGCCTCGACTTCGCCTCCGCCTTTCAGCGTGAGATGGAGGCAAACCTGCGCGACCGGCAGGAGGACTTCGTCGAGCGTCCTGCCGGCATGGTCCTCCGCAAAGTCCTTCGAGAAGCTGTGGGCAGTGACATATCGGATGACATCATTCGGCTGGCCCTTCGGGCGATGTTCGAGATCAGCGAATCCCATTGGATCTTGATGCCGGATGCGCACGAGGTGTTGGGGGAGCTTCAAGACGGTGCGTTTCAACTTGGAGTGATCTCGAACGCCAGCGATACGGACGACGTCAATCGGCTGATCGACGCCTCCAGCCTGCGGGATTACTTCGACCCGATCTTGATCTCCGCCGAGTTCGGCCGGCGAAAGCCTGACCCGAGCCTGTTCAATGCGGTTCTGCAAGCCTGGTCCATGCGACCGAAGGAGGTCGTCATGGTCGGCGATACCCTGCCTCACGACATCCTCGGCGCGCAAGAGGTCGGGCTGAGGCACATCTGGCTCACCGCCCAGGCCGACACGGTGCTCAACCGGGCATACGCCAGCCGCATCGTCCCTGAAGCCATTGCCTCTGAACTGCGCGAGGTGCCAGGTCTCATCCGTCACATGTCTGCAGGTTGATCCAGGCTCGGGGCCGACCGGCCTGGCTCAGCTTTCGAGGGGCGTGATGGATGAGAGACGCGCCTCAATCTCGGTCTCAAGCGCGCCAATTTCCTCCAGAACCACCCCGGCTATCCCTTCGAGCGGCACGACGCGCGCCTCACCGCCAAGACGAGGCTTGACCTCGCCACCACCCTGGCGCAGCGACCGCTGACTCACCGTCACCCGCAAGGGTAATCCGATCAGGTCGGCGTCGTTGAATTTCACCCCGGCGCTCTCCTGTCTGTCGTCGAAGAGGGCTTCGATGCCGGCGTCCGCAAACTGGCCGAGCACGGCTTCGGCCTGGGCCTCGGCGCCGCTGAGGCTGATCAGGGACACGGGATAAGGTGCGACCGAGATCGGCCAGGTCAGCCCGGCCTCGTCGTGGTTTTCCTCTGCAATGCATGCCAGCAACCGGCCGCTGCCGATGCCGTACGAGCCCATCACGACCGGCCTGGTTTCCCCATCGTGATCCAGGTAAACGCTGTTCAGAGCCTGGCTGAAGTGCGTGCCGAGTTTGAAGATGTTCCCGACCTCGACCCCTCTTACGCTGCGCAAGCTCGAACCGCATCGAGGGCAGCCGTCGCCTTCTTGCGCGGCGGTGATGTCGGCGACGATATCTCCTGCGAAGTCGCGGCCGTAATTCACATTCAAGAGATGAAAACCATCCTTGTTCGCGCCGGCCACCAGGTTGGGGGATGAGGGCACTGCGTCATCGACGACGACGAGGATCCCCTCCAATCCCACCGGCGAGGCGTACCCGGGCACCGCGCCCGTCGCACGGATCTCGGCCTCGGTCGCCGGTCGGAGCTCCTGTGCTCCCACGACATTCGCCAGCTTGGTCTCGTTGATCTGCATGTCGCCGCGGACGACGGCGAACACGAAGCGGTCTGACGGTCCCACACTTCCGCCGGTCGTCGCCACAAGAAACACGGCTTTGGCCGTCTTCGAAGTCGGCACGCCCAGCATCTCCGCCAGTGCGGTGATTGTCGTGGCCCCGGGCGTGGCGACAGGCTGGAGTTGTTGCGGGGGCTCCGGAGGCGCGGCTGGTTTGACGAAACGGGCGACCTGCCGGTTGGCTGTGTGACCGCATGCGTCACAGATCAGTAAGGTGTCCTCACCGCCCGGGGTGAGATACATGTACTCATGCGCCAGGCTACCGCCCATCATCCCCACATCGCCTTCCACCGAGATCGCGGGCAGACCGCAGCGTTGGAAGATCCGGAAGTAGGCCGTGTAATGGGCGGCGTATTGGGCCGCCAGTCCGGCCTCATCCCTGTCAAGACTGTAACTGTCGAGCATCGTGAACTCGCGGGCGCGGATCAAGCCGGCTCGGGGCCTTGGGTCGTCGCGCCACTTGGTCTGGATGTGGTAGAGAAGCAGAGGCAACTGACGGTACGATCTGACCTCTTTGCTGGCGAGCTCGGCGATGACTTCTTCATGGGTCATCGCCAGTACCATCTCTTTGCCCGACCGATCCTGGAAGCGGCCCATCTCCGGCCCGATCTCGAACCAGCGCCCGCTCTGCTTCCAGAGCTCAGCCGGATGTACCACCGGCATGGTGATCTCCTGACCGCCTATGGCCTCGATCTCCTGGCGCATGATGTTCTCAATCTTTGTGAGAGAGCGGCGGGCCAGAGGTAGGTAGCTGAAAATCCCCGATCCTAGCTGACGGATGAAACCGGCCCGAAGCAGAAGCCGATGACCGGCCATCTCGGCCTCGGCCGGAGACTCACGCAAAGTCTGGCTGAATAGTCTGGTCATGCGCATGGTGTGATCTCCGTGTCAGAAGGATCCGAATGCGGTCGCGGCCGGGAAGCGAGGACGCGATCGCTTCTAAACCAACGAGCGCCCCCGTCGGTCAGGGGCGCTCGTATCAACGGCGATCCAGAGATCGTGACGATCAGCCCGTCAGCCGGGCAATAATCGCCAGCCCCATCGGAGTGGGATCAGGCGGGGCAGGGAATGGTCTGATCGGCAATGGGATCGTCATAACACGGGAACGATAGCATCCTTGCACCGGGTCGTCAAGCGGAGCGGATTTTGGGTCGTTCTGTATCAGAGGGCCTCTATCTCGCAAGCGCCATCCCCTCGACCACCATCGGGAGGTCTAGGAATCCTGCCTCGGGCATCGCGACCCGCGAGTTACACGGTCATTCCAAAGAACAAGATCGACATACACGGAGGGATGGCCGAGGTCGATATCAAGGGAGGACTCGAACAACGGCCATTTGCGTAAGGGGTGGTGGGCGGTGTGGAGGGAGGAGGGGGGTAACGCACTTACCCCCCTCCT
>CAZGRL010000023.1:47569-47683 GCA_964528155.1 uncultured Anaerolineaceae bacterium | reverse complement strand
ATCCGGCGGCATGTTGCACGCCGCAGAGCAGACCTGGTGGATTTGGGTTTGTTGGGCGGCGGAGCCGCCCCACAAACCCCAAAACCACCAAAAAACCCCGGGGGGGCAACCCAA
>CAZGRL010000023.1:0-47559 GCA_964528155.1 uncultured Anaerolineaceae bacterium | reverse complement strand
CCCCCGCGCGTTGCTTGCGGGGTGGTTTGTGGGGGGGCGGCGCCCCCCCCCCCCCCAACAAACCCAAATCCACCTATCCTTCCTGAGGAGGGGGATTTTGCGACGCATGTCTTCCGCCGGATCTCCGAACATTCGCACGTGACCAGGGTTTTCGATGGACGACCTGCAACTCATTCTGACATCCATGTCGGTGCCCCAGATTGCCAGGGCCGTCGTATACGCAATTCGAAGGACATGGCTCAATGCGTCTTATGCTCGGCGGCGATCTCCCGAGGCTGCCGTTCCTTTGGGGAGGATCGTAGCGTGTGAGCTCCGCGGAAGTCTGGCGACGTTCACCTTCACGTCGGCGCAATTGGAGATCGCTTCTCTGGAAGAGGATTTGCTGCGAGTCACCTGGACCCCCGGTAATTTGCCCCCACCCTACGCCGTCGATCGATCAGACTGGCCAGGAGCCCGAGCCGAATGGACCGAGAAAGCCAGTGGATGGGAATTGAGAACGCAACATATCTACGCACGGCTGGATTCGGACGGCGGGATCGCCTTCCAAACCCCGGAAGGGGAAGCGCTGCTCAAGTGTCGCCCCCCCGCCCGATTGGGCTCAGGTTGGTCGCAGCCTTCGGTCTCTCCGGTAGGTGAACGACTCTATGGGCTGGGCGAGCGTGCCGCGGCTCTCGACCTTCGGGGCGGTCGATACCGGATGTGGAACACAGACCCGGCCGGGTTGGGTCCCGGCGTTGATCCGCTCTACCTGTGCGTACCTGTTTACGTCGGCCTCCACCGAGCCGGAAGCTACCTCGTTTTCTACGAGAACCCGTACGATGGCATATTCGATTTCTCCACGCCCGGCCGCACGGATGCGAGTTTCGTGGACGGAGCATTGCGCTACTACTTCATCCCCGGGCCTCCGGCGCGGGCCATCGACCGCTACACCGAACTCACAGGCCGACCTTCGATGCCCCCGATGTGGGCCCTCGGTTATCACCATTCCCGCTGGGGCTACCGCGACCAGAAGGACCTGTCCCAGGTTGTGCGCGGATTCAAAGAACACGAATTGACACTCGATGCAATCCATCTCGACATTGATCATATGCGCGGCTTTCGAGTGCTGACTGTCGACCGAAAGGCGTTCCCCGATCTGAAAGGGTTCTCGGGCCAACTCGCCGAAGAAGGCATCCATCTGGTCAGCATTGTCGATCCGGGCGTCAAGGTTGATCCCGGCTATGAGCTTTTCGACGGCGGAAGCAAGATAGACGCGTTCTGTCGGCTGCCTGATGGAAGACCGGCGACCGCACCGGTGTGGCCAGGATGGGCAGCATTTCCGGACTTCACCGACGCCCGGGTGAGGGCCTGGTGGGCGGACCAATATGCTCGGCTGCTCGATGAAGGGAGTACTGCGGTCTGGCATGACATGAACGAACCAGCCGCTTTCGCCGCCTGGGGCGACCGGACATTACCACTGGGCACCTTCCATGCCCTCGAGGGAAGAGGCGGAGATCATGCCCAGGCGCACAATCTCTACGCCTTGCAGATGGCCCGCGCCGGATATGATGGGCTGCGAGATCTCAGACCTGACTCCCGTCCTTTCATCCTGACCCGTTCCGGGTGGGCCGGGATCCAGCGCTACGCCTGGACCTGGACGGGGGACACACACAGCGACTGGGAAACGCTGCGACAGACGATCCCCACCGTGCTGGGTCTGGGCTTGTCCGGGATCCCATACTCCGGGCCAGACATCGGTGGTTTCACCGGGCATCCGGATGCGGAGCTATTCATCCGCTGGTTCCAACTGGCGACGTTCATGCCCTTCTTCCGGAATCACTCTGCGGCGCATACACCTCGGCGAGAGCCATGGCTATACGGGGATCCGACGCTCAGCATCGTGCGCGAGCACATGCGCCTGCGACGGCGATTGCTCCCCTATCTTTACAGGCTCGCCGAGGAGAGCAACCGGACAGGGCAGCCTATCGTAAGACCGCTCTTCTGGAACAGTCTCGAGCGTGAAGACATGTGGTCGATCGATGACGCCTTCCTGTTGGGCGAGGATCTTCTTGTCGCTCCGGTGCTCGAGGCCGGAGCCGCGCGACGCAAGCTGAACCTGCCTGGAGGACACTGGTTCAGTCTGTACGACGACACCCGCAGGGACGGCCCTGGCCCGGTTGATCTTGAGACTGATCTTGAACACATCCCGGTCCTCGTTCGCGGCGGCGCGGTCCTGCCAATGATGCGCGAGACCCGGCTCGTCTTGCATGTCTATCCAGATCGTGAAGGATCAGCTCGCGGCGTCGTCTACCTCGACGCCGGCGACGGATACGGCGATGGTCTTACCATTGCATCTCGCATGGACACTGAAGGACGTGACGCCGTCCTCGAGGTGAGTGGGCAAGGCGGCTTCGTCCCGGCGTTCTCGTCGATCCAGGTGACAATGCATGCGAAGAATGTGTCGCGCGCCTGGCTGAACGGCAGGAAGATCGATTTCGATGACATGCATGCGTCAATCCCCGTGCTTGGGAGCCACACACTGCGCTTCGAATAGTCCGCGAGTTAGTTCATCCCTCCCACATTCACGCCGGTTGCGGTAGGATTGGCGCATGACCACGCATCAACAAGCCAAGGGAGGGTCATGACGCTTCCATCTGTAGGACAGGCCGCACCCGATTTCGAACTCAAGGATGACAATGATCAGACTGTGAGGCTTTCCGATTTCCGAGGGAAGCCCTTTGTCTTGTACTTCTACCCCAAGGACGACACACCCGGCTGCACAGCCGAAGCCTGTGAGATCCGCGACGACTACTCAGAGTACAGGAAGGCAGGCGTCCAGGTGCTTGGGGTCAGCCCGGACTCATCGAAATCCCACACACGCTTCAAGAAGAAGTACGATCTCCCCTTCCCGCTCCTGGCAGACGAAGAGCATAGAGTCGCCGAACGCTATGGAACATGGGCACTGAAGAAGAACTACGGCCGGGAGTACATGGGGATCAAGCGAACGACGTTCCTCATCAGCGCCGACGGAAAAATCCTCCGGGTCTTCGAGAACGTACACGCCAAGGGTCACAGCCAGGAAATCCTGTCCGCCCTGCGCGAAGCAAGCACAACAAGCTGAACTTCGGCGCGAGCTTCGGGCGACGTAAAGAACCAGGCCCCGGCAAAACGGCTTCCCGCGCCGAGCGGACGGCTCGATACCGACTGGCCGCCTTCTGCGGCGCTATTGTTTCCCCGGCGAGCCTGATCTCCCGGGCTGACAGAAAGCAGGTACGGATGAGGACCGAAAGGCTCGATCGCCTGACCCGAATCGCCCTGGTCGCGTTCGTGTTCGTGAGCGGCTGCGCGTCTTCTGCGCCCGTCACAACATCGACCCCCGAGCAGGTCCAATCCGGCCCATCCCTGGTCGTGGTGGTTGCTTCGGACGTATTCGTGGCAGGCAATCCCAGGGTGCCCTTCGTGCTGTTCGACGGCAACAAGCCATTCACCGGGGCCCAGTCGATCCAGGTCACGGCGTTTGACTTGAGCGAAGCCACTCCGACGCCCGGATGGACGGGCCAAGCCGTGACCTATGAGGACTATGAAATCCCCTATTGGGTTGTGTATCCTGAACTTCCCCACTCAGGCTATTGGGGGATCAACACGAGTATCGAGCTGATGGATGGTACACAGACATCCGGCGAATTCGCGATCGAAGTCGTCGATCAGTCGGATTCCCCCGGCGTCGGAGATCAAGCCCTGGCAACCGATAATCGGACGCTGAAGACCGTGCCTGATATCCGCAAATTGAGCTCAGACGCCGATCCGGATCTCGATCTGTATCAGATGACCGTGGCCGAAGCCCTCAAAACCGGCCTGCCAACAGTCGTGACATTCGCCACCCCCGGTTACTGCACCAGTCACCTGTGTGCGCCAGTCGTCAACTCGGTGAAAGCCGCTGCCCAGCAATTCGCAGGCAAGGCCAATTTCATCCACATTGAGGTTTACAAGACATTCGATCCGCTGGTCTACGCCGACGAGATGGGCGAGTGGGGCCTGACCAGTGAGCCGTGGACGTTCGTGATCGACAGTCACGGGACGATTACGTCGCGATTGGGAGGGCCGGTTTCTCTAAAGGAACTCACCCAGAGTCTGGAGGCGGACTTCGTACAATGAAGCGCATCATCGCTCTCACTTTTATGGCATGTCTCATTCCGGCCTTGATCGCCGAGGCGCACGCCGAACTGGTCAAGGCCATCCCCGAACCCGGATCGGTCGTCGATGCGGGCATCAAAGAGATCCGGCTGACGTTCGACGAAGTGATCGAGGAGGGAAGCTCGATCACACTCTTCGCCGAGGGGTTTCAGGCGGTTTCGGGCATTCAGGCGCAACTCGACGGTGCGGACATGTTCGCGGCGATCCCGGTGGCGCTCGACCCCGGACAATACACCGTCCAATGGGCCGCTGTCGGTGATGATGGCCATACCACCCAGGGCAGCTACCAGTTCAGCATACAAGCGGGGTCTGCGCGCACGACGTGGCTGTGGTGGTTGCTCGTCATTCCCATCGGCGCCGGCGTGTACGCGCTCTGGCGAAGGTCCCACCCTGCGAAGGCCAGCTAGAACAGCCCATACGCTCGACGTCAGCATGCTCCTCGAGCTTCCGAGCTTGTGAATCACAAGACCTCCGACGAGGCACATGTCCCTTGAGATCGATTGGATTGTCTGAGAGGTCAGGACAGGGGCGTCCCTAGCCGCCGATCATCGCTCGCAACGGCACGGGAGTGAAAGTCACCAGGAAGACCAGCAATCCAAGAACGGCGAGCGCCTTGCGCGTTGGATCAAGCGGTGTGATCTCATCCATCGGCTGCGCGTGCGTGCGACCGAGGAAGAAGATCAGCGCCGCCCACAGCCACCAGCCGGACCACACCATCCCCAGCGCGATCAAACCAACGATCAGGTACGGCAGGAGCCGACCGGCGCGCTTCCCCAGCAAAACGTACAGCAGGTGTCCACCGTCGAGTTGCCCGGCAGGGATGAGATTGAGCGCCGTCACCAGAAGCCCGGCCCACCCTGCCCATGCGACGGGGCTGAGCTGCACGTCCAACCCCCCGAGTGGCGTGGGGATCCCCAGAAAGAAATAGCGGATCCAGTACACCACCGGCCCGCCCGCACCGAAACTCACAGGCTCCGGCAGGAGCTTGCCCGTCACTACAAACTTACTGGCAAGATACAGGATGGAGTTGCCCTCAAGCACCTGATTGGCCGCCAGACGAGCCGTGCTGGGGAGATTCGTCACATCAGAGATCGCCAGACCCAACAGCAAGATCGGGATGGCTACCACAAGACCCGCCAACGGGCCGGCGAGACCGATGTCGAGCAGAACCCTTCGATTGCGGGGTGGTTCCTTGAGTTGAATGAACGCGCCAAGTGTTCCGAACGGACTCCCCGGAAAGGGCAGGAAGTACGGCAATGTGACCGCCGTATTGTGGAACCGGGCGGCAAGATAGTGGCCGAATTCATGCGCGAGCAAGATGGCCAGCAGGCTGGCGGCGAATGGGATCCCGGACGGGAGCGATTGAAGAAGTCCCAGCAGAAGTTCGCCCAGACTGGACGGCTGCGGACCCGCGTACCCGTACAACGCCCCCGCCAGAAGAACGCTGAAGAGGGTCACGCCAAATAGTAGCAGATTGATTACCGGGTTCGACGGCTTTGGGCGGATGAGCCCCTCGACGCCCATGACGACGTGAGAGTCGCCTTCGGCGCGCATCATCAGCGTCAACCCCTGGTGAGCGAAGAGCGGCTTGAGGTGATCGTATGCCTGCTCCGCCTGGATCATCAGGCTGCCTCTGAAGCGGACGGCGTATCCCGCCCCGCCGGTCGTCACGTCGGAAACCTGCATCACCTGGCGCACAACCGGCGTCAATCTTTCGCCCAGCGCTCCCGCGTCGTATGCAATGTCGGCTTCTGCTACCGTCGCCATCCAATCACCTCAGACTTTGCCCTGGCAAGACAGGCGGGAGTGGATGGGAGTCGAACCCACCGCGGCCCGCCAAGCGGCCCGCCGCCGGTTTTGAAGACCGGGGAGCCCACCGGGACCCAACCACCCCCAGGGCTGCAAGGATACCCTACCGCGATCACCCCTGCAAGGGAAAACATCTTTGCCTGAGGTTTCTCCTGACGGCGGCGCGCTCTGACCAGGTGCCCGACGTCCAGGCTTTCCTGCTACAATCTGCGGACTCGGTTCCCTCGGGCCGGCAAGTAGGTGGCTGTCATGCGTGTCGGGTAGGTCAACCGTTGCAGCCGGCCGGGACAGATCTTCCACCCTCCGACCACCTTGCCGGTTTCGACGCGGCCGCGGCCGGCCAGCGGGGGCAAGCCCGAACGGCGATGACGCCGCCGCGCCGTCTCCGCTACGTCCGGCTCAGTGACCGTGTCATGGAGGATACGCCTGGATCATCGAGAAGTAGGTCGCATCTTCACCTTTGCCATCATCATCGTGGCCCTTGGCGCCTGCGCCGGCCAGCCTGGGCCGACCCCTGTACCAAGCACGGCTACGGTCGTGACCCCCGCTCGGCTTGGTCCGACATCCACCTCGCGACCCACAACCCCCGCACCCGCGACCGCCGCCCCTGCGCCGACCCTGATCCCGCTATCTCCGGTGACTGCCGACGATTGGATCCGCGGCCCGCACGACGCTCCTGCAAGCTTCGTCGTGTATTGTGATTTCCAGGCTCTGGGGTGCACCAGACTTGCGTCTGTCATGTCTGCGATCCTGGCTGCACATCCGAACGACGTCAATCTTGTCTATCGACCGGTGCCGATCACAGCATCCAACGACAAGGCGTCCCTTGCCGGGCAGGCGGCCCAGGCTGCCGCCGAACAGGGTTCATTCTGGTCGATGTACGACGTGTTGTATCAACGCTGGGACAAGTGGGTCGATTTGACGCCTGAAGAATTCGAAGCCTGGCTCATTGCAGCCACAGAAGAAGCCAACCTCGATGTGGAACAGTTCCAAAATGACTTTGCCAGCCCGCAGACGCTCGCCCGGCAGGATCAGGCCTATGCCGCGGCTGTCTCAGCCGGAATACCAAGCGTGCCGTTCGTCTTCCTGAATGGCGAGCTCTATCGATTGTCGCTCGATCGGACGACGCTTGAAGCCTCGGTTCGGCTGGCCGTGCTGCAAAGTCGACGATTCGACGCATACCCTCCGGTAGTGATCGATCCCGATCGCCAGTACACCGCCCATCTATTGCTCAACATCGGCGAGGTCGTCATTCAACTCCTCCCGCGGTCGGCGCCCAAGGCGGTCAACAGCTTCGTCTTCCTGGCACGACAGGGCTGGTATGATGAGAATTCCGTGTTCCGGGTTGTCCCGAGACGACTGGTTGAAACCGGAGATCCCAGCGGGACGGGGATCGGAGATGCCGGCTACTTCTTCGAGACCGAAATCGATCCCGCTCTCTCCTATGACGAGGCAGGCATCGTGGGCATGAGCAACAGCGGCGCGGAAACGAACAGCAGCATCTTCTTCATATCGCTGGCCCCGATTCCCGAATTCAACGGTGAACGCACGGTATTCGGAAGAGTGGTCAAAGGACTGGAATTGCTGCAAGTCCTTGACGCGCGCGACCCGCTGGTAGATCTACTCCAGCCTTCTCAGGCGAAGATCATCCGGCTCACAATTGAGGTGAAATGAAGGACGCGACCCAAAAATCGGACGGTTGGGACTACGCTCTCCTGATTGGCGGCATTCTGGGGGTCTTTCTAGGACTCGCCGGCGCGCTGGCCCTGGCCGCGGTTGCCCTGACGGGATTGATGCGCGGAAACCGTGAGGCGGCTCTGACGGGGGAGTGGAGCGCTTCGGCCACGCTGACCATGGCGCTGTTGTGCCTGCCTGCCATTTTCTACGGTGGAGGCAGCGTCCTCGGTCGCGCCGTCCGCACGCGGGGGAAGCCGAACCGGCGATGGCTGTACATGACACTGTTGTTCCCGGTATCGATCGGTGCGGGCTACCTGGCATACGAACGGGGCATCCTGGCTGGGCTTCTTGGCCCCGTATCTCACCTATTGGCAGCCGGGCTGCCCGTGCTGGCGGCCGTGGTCATCATCCGCCGCCTGGGCCCCGACCTTCCCGAGCGGCGCGTCTGGGGCCAGTTCCTGGCAGGCCTGTGGGTCACCCCGGCCTGCGCCTTGACCCTTGAACTGCTTACGCTGGTTCCTTTGGCGGCGGCGCTCGTAATCGGGATTCGATCGTCCATCGATTTCAATGCGCTGAGCGAATGGATGGTCGGCCCGGATCCGCTCAACACACCCGAGTACACTTCACTTCTGAGAGGATTGATCCTCCAACCCTGGGTGGTCATCCTGGTGCTCAGCTATGTCGCCCTCATCGTTCCCCTCATCGAGGAGACTCTGAAATCCGTCGCCGTGTGGCCCTTTCTCAGAAGAGGACTGAGCCCGGCCGAAGCCTTCTTGAGCGGGACTCTCGCCGGTGGAGGATACGCAATGTTCGAGGCGCTGTTCTTGACACAGCCCGGCGAGGGCTGGGTCGAGACCATGCTCGCCCGCGTCGGCGCCACGTTCGTCCACGTGTTGACGGCCGGTCTGTCAAGTTGGGGATTGGTGCAGGGCTTTCGCTACCGGAACTGGGCCAGAGGCGTCCTGGCCGCCCTGACGGCGCTCTTAATCCACGGACTGTGGAATGCCAGCGCCGTCGGCATCGGGATTTCGGCCGTCGCCGACCAGGCGGGAATCGCCGAACCCGGGAGTCAACTCTGGCAGTCGATCGGGGCCGCAGGTGTGGCGTTGCTCACGATCATCGGAGCGGTGGCGCTTGTCGCACCTGTGATGATCGCCAGGAGATTGACCAGAGCTGAAACAGAAGCCGTCTCCGATACCGGCATCAATCCGTAGGCGGTACCTCTCGTTCCACCCTGACGGCGCCTCTTCGGATGTGGTGGATGACGTAGTACACGAAGCCGATGCCAAGCACAATGGCAATCGGGATGTCGAACGGGCGCATGATCGCCCTCAGCTCCTCCCAGCGCGAGCCAAAGTAGTAGCCCCCGTAGGTGAGCGCTGCCGTCCACAAGAAAGATCCGACGAATGTGTACAAGACGAAAGGCACAAACCTTGTTTTCGCAACTCCTGCCGGAAATGAGATGAAAGTCCGCACGATTGGAAGCAACCTCGAGCCAAATGCCGTCCAATCACCCCAGCGTCCGAACCACCGATCGGCTATGACCAGATCATGTTCGCTGATCATCAGATACTTGCCATAGCGTTCGAGCAGCGGGCGTCCGCCGACCGCGCCCAATGCATACGAAATCACCGAACCGATCGTACATCCTAGCGCGCCCCAAAGACCCCCATGCCAGATAGCGTCGAGGGCGGTCCCTCCTTGCGCCTGGACGAGAAGCCACCCCGAAAGGGGCATGGTCACCTCACTCGGGATCGGAATGTTCGCGCTCTCGAGAGCCATGATCCCGACGACACCTCCCCATCCGATCCCCTGGAAGAGTTCCGTAAGAAACGCGATGATCTGATGCTCCAGCCAAGCTGGCATATCGTCTACTTGCCTCCCACATGCGGTCGATCCGATCCGGCCGGCGGCTAGATAACTGCAGGATTATAGCGTATCGGCCTGGGGTTGTCCCCCCTCCCAATGTTCGTTCGGGGGCGAGGATGGCCGTCCACACGTCGGCCGTCTTGACACCCCCTTATCGCTATGCTACATTACCGCGGCTTTCCCCCTTTGCTTAAAAGTACTTTCCGACCGTTCGTCAGGAGCACGATTTGGCCAAGTCGCGAACTGAACACATGGTCAACCGGTTGAGGGATTTGCAGGCTTCCTCGCCGGATGTGGAAGCATCGGCCGTCGTCAGCGTGGACGGCCTTACCATGGCATCTGCCCTTCCGAGCAACGTCGAGGAGGATCGCGTCTCAGCCATGTCGGCGGCGATGTTATCACTGGGGGAACGAATCGCCAGCGAGCTCGGTCGAGGTGTGCTCGACCAGGTCTATATCAAGGGTGAGAATGGCTTCGTCATCCTCATGTCTGTCGGAAGCGAGGCCGTGCTGACCGTCCTCGCCCGTCATCAGGCCAAGTTGGGTCTGATCTTCCTGGACATGCGACGGGCAGCGGAAGATCTGGTGGAGCTCCTTTAAGGAGACACCGTCAGCATGCGCCAGGGACGGATTCACAGTCCTTGAGTTCCCCCGACGGCGAAACCCCCACCCCATGCCTCAGATCAAACCCGGCGTCTATTCACCTAATGGCTCACATCGATACGCGCGCTGAAAACGAGCTCATGACCAGTGCTCATCCGCCGGCAGCAGTCGACCGGGCTCAGGCGCTCCGCTTCGAGCAAGCCCCTCCGTTGTCACTCGAGTCGGATCGGCGCCTCTGATGCGGCTGCTCACCGTTGTCGTCCCCACATACAACGAGGCCGATAATCTACGACCCCTGGCAGAGAGTCTCTGGGCCCTGGATCTACCCGGCCTGCGGATACTCGTTGTGGACGATGCATCGCCAGACGGTACGGGGCAGCTGGCCGAACAGCTTGGAGATGAATACCCCGGCCGTATCTCCGTGATCCATCGTCAGGGCAAGCTCGGACTGGGCTCAGCCTACATCACAGGTTTCAAACAAGCATTACACGACGGTGCGCAGGCCGTGGCCCAAATGGACGCGGACTTCTCCCACTCTCCGTCTTATCTTCCCGATTTCGTGGAACACCTGGGGCACGCGGATGCCGTCCTGGGGTCCCGCTACATCTCGGGCGCGAGGCTCGACGAGCGCTGGGGATTCGGCCGTGTCCTTCTTTCGCGCTGGGGCAACTTCTACGCCAGGACCATCCTGGGGCTGCAAGTCAGAGATGCGACCGGTGGCTTCCGCATTTGGCGGGCAGAAACACTCCAGGGCATGCCCCTGGACTCCATCCGATCAAACGGCTACCTGTTCCAGGTCGAAATGGCCTATGTAGCCCAGCGTCTCGGCTACAGGATGCTGGAGCTGCCGATCTACTTCGAAGATCGTCGCATCGGGCGATCCAAGATGTCGATGGCGATCCAATTCGAGGCCGCGGTCCGCATCTGGCAGGTGCTGCTCATCCACCGGCATCTTCGGCCTCACCGTTCCGACTAGCCGCCGGCTTCTTCGATCCTCATCTTCCGGCGGATGCGTCCTGCGCTGCCATCGCCAGTCGCTCCCATGATTCGAGATCGAGTTCTTGAGCTCTGGCATCTGTCGGCACTCCAGCACGTCGAAGCCAATTGAGGACCTCGCTCCGCTCGACGCCCAGGCCGGATGTCAGCGCGTTGGCGAGTTTCTTCCTCTTCTGGCCGAACCCGGCACGCGCCATACGGAAGAGCGGCTCGATCAACTCACGCCCCACCCTCGGCTCCCCACCCGCATCGATCCGCAAGACCGCCGAATCGACCCTTGGTCGAGGATAGAACGCATCGGCCGGGATCCTCGCCTTGATGATCGGCCGTCCATAGACGTGGACACTCAACGCCAACAGACTCATGTCCCCGGGTCCGGACACGATTCTCTCGGCCACTTCTTGCTGGACCGTGAGGACGATGAGTCGACTTGGATCACGCGCCTCCAGCAGACGACGGATCAAAAGTGAAGTGATGTTATAGGGGATATTAGCCACGACGACATACTCACCGTCGGGGACCAATGCCGCGAGATCGAGCGACAGGATGTCGTCGTTCACAATCCGAACGTTGGCCAGACCGGCGATCGACTCCGTAAGTGCGGGGATCAAGCGCCGATCGAATTCAACCGCCACAACCCGGCCGGCCGCCGAGGCGAGTTGGGATGTGAGCGAACCAAGACCGGCTCCGATTTCGAGGACGGTATCGTGAGGCGTAAGATCCGCAGCCTCGACCACACTTCGGAGCCAGGCGGCGTCAATCAGGAAATTCTGCCCGAGGGACTTGTCCGGCCTGAGTCCGTACTTCCGCAGCAGATGGCGAACATCCGGCGGCGGAGAGGCCGGGCGCAGGCTGGACTCGCGGCGGGGGCGGCTCATGGAAAGATCCAGGCCATCCCGGGGAGCGGACAGAGGAAGTAGACCGTCACATACTGATGCCAGACGACATAGTTGTCGTCGTCGTATCCGAGATCGATCCAGCGGCCCTTGACGCCGCCGCCAGTGTCGGCCGCCTCGGCGAAGCCGTATCCGGGGACGTACATCAGCGTCCCGAACGGGATCAGACTTCGGTCGATCGCCACCAACCCGCGCGTGAGCGGCTTTCCCGAGGCGGTGATTCCGAAGTTCTTGGCGTCCGCCGGGACACCCGCGCGCGATGGCGAGTATGAGGTCGCGTACATGCTCAAGGCCCGGCAGTATTGGATCGGACCATCATCGGTGTTCATCGATCGCGGGACGATCTGCGTCCCATATCCGATCACGCGCGCTTCGGGCTCACGCGCTACCCAGTCACTCTCGACGAACCGCCGGGTCTCCTCCCCATCTTCCAGTCGGATCCGGACCCTGTTGGCCAGGACGCCATAGGCACCGTTGTCGATCAACCTCTGATTGTCGATCTCCAGATCTTCGATCGGTTGATACGTCGTTTCAAAGGGAATCGGCTTCTCTTCGACATCGACGCGCTCCTCGACGCGCACAACGTGTATATTTCCGTCCGCGGGGACTTCGTCATCCAGCGGCGGGTGGGTGTAGTCCAGACCGACCAGTGACACTCTGGCTTCCGCAAGGGCCTGCCCGACGGTTCCGCCGATCGCCCTTGTCTGAATGGTCTGTCCATCGGCTGTGATGGTCAGGGGTCGGGAACGTGTGAGTGTGATTGAGGCAACTCCGTCCAGTGAACGCTCCATGGCCGGTTCGACCCGATCACCCTCGAAGACGATGATGCCCCCTTCCCATAGCGCCTGTCCGACGGTGGACGCCGCCGTTCGAATCGTGCGCTCCTGACCATCGGCGACGATGCTTATGTCTCTCCCAGAAATCAACCGAACGCGAGAAGGCCTTGCGGAAGGGATGGTCGATGTCAGGCTGACAGGCGTCCCGTCCGACCAAAGACGATCTCCCGGATAGATGCGCAGCCCGGCAGAAGCCAGGATGTCCGCTGGCGCGTCTTCGGCGGTCTCCAGGCTGGACAGTCCATCAGGCCCATCAATCACGACCGGCCGGGCGACGGTCAACTGAATCGTCTGTTGGTCTTGGATGGACGAGTCCGGCGCTGGTTCGACTTGATCCTGTGGAGACAGTTCGAGGCCGGCGTCGCGAAGAACACCCTGAACATTCCGGGCGTGAGTGGTGATCGCTCGCGCGTCACCATCGACGACCAGCGTTATGCGCTTGGCTGTGCCCGCGTACAGGGCCGCCATTCCGACCAGCGCCAGGACGCCGGCAAGAAACCTCGCGCGTTGGCTGCCCAGCCTGGCCATCATAGCTGTCATGGCGAGTCAGTATACCAGAGCCGACCGGGATGGCCCGCGCACGCGTTGCTGCACCGATTGCGCGTCTCTTGGGGCCACGAGAAGGAGGCGATGAGAGGCACGCTGAACATGAACGCCCGGGGCGACGATCGGCGGCACCCAGAAACCAACCTTACCGCTGCTGCCTCTCGGCCCTGACGGGATTCGGAAGGCCTCCGCCGCGCCGGGCCGTCCCGGACGTTCGTTCGGAGCATACCGGCCTGGTTGCGCTATGTCAAGAGAAGCCCTCAACTCGGGGAGGGGTGGAACGTCCCTGGAGTCGAGGGCATCATCCAGCCGTGGATTCGTGAAGTTGGTGATGCCGACCGAGTTGCGGATCGCCCTGTGATCGATGCTGTAACAAAGGCGGAGAGGGTGGGATTTGAACCCACGGAGCCTTGCGGCTCACGCGCTCTCCAGGCGCGCGCGTTCGGCCAGACTACGCAACCTCTCCGTTACGCCGGCCGCATGGCCGGGCAAGCGGCCGGATTATAACACGTGGGATTCAGTCAGAAGGCAGACCAACAGTCCAGATGTTGAGGTCGCTGCTTGAACGGAAGCCGATGTATTTCCCGTCAGGCGACACAGACCAATCATTGTTGGCGACTTCGAAGGGGACTTCGCCCGGATGAAGAAGCAGCGAGACAGAGCCTTCGTCTGTCTTGTACTGCCACAGGCCGTCCCCTCGCTGATCCATCACCAAAGGGATGATCAAGAGCCGGCCGTCGTCCCACCATCGATACGACCCGAAGAGATTGAGACGCTTTGCCGAGCCGCTGTGCGTCGGCAGCACCCACACACCGTTGCGCTCAGGATCCGAGCCGAACGCGACAAAGAAGGCCAGCCACCTCCCGTCGGGAGAAATGAGAGATCCCTGGATCTCATCTGCTTCGAAGAGAAACTCAGCCTCACCACCCGTGACGCCCACGCGCCAGATGCCTCTCGGCCCTCCCGTGACCAATCCTCCGCTTACAAGAACGGCTGCATCATCCCCCGTCCACCCGAGTAGTCCTCCACCGACCACCGTGATGATTCTCGAGCTCTGGCCGCTGTCCAAGTCATGGATCCAGACCGTGCGTTGGATCAGATTCAGATTGGTGTACGCGTCCGAAGATTCCGTCCATGCAACGTATCCCATCGAGTGGGAGAAAGTGACACCCCGTCCGCCTGTCGTGACCGTCCATCGCTTGCCATCCGTGACTCGCTGAATGACGACATCTTCACCCGACGCAGTCATTGTGTAGACGCCGTCGGGAGAGAAATACGCCGGCTCGCGACGCACCAGCTTCGCCGGCCCGCCGGTGCGAGGCACGCCATAAATCGAAGCCGGCTGAGTAGGCTCGGGGCGTGCCAGGAACCGAACCTCTCGCGAATCAGCCGACCAGAATGCCCCAGGACAACAGCCGCCATGCGTGAGCATGGTCAGATCCCATGCGCTCGTGCTCTCTCCCGGTGCGGATGTTGCAGTGTTGCGAGGGACGGGCGTCGGACTCGCTAACGGCGGAAGCTCGATGTCCGCAGGAATGATTGCCGCCCGATTGGAGATTCTCCCGAGCGACGGCCGGGTCTGCTGTTGGGGCGCAAGCCCCGGGGCGCAGGCAGAGCAGCAAGCGATCGTCACGAGCGTAATCAGCCGACGCATTGTCGCTACCAGCGCGGTGGGGGCCATGTTGTCGAGTACTCGTTGAGCATGGGCCCGCCGAAAATTACGTCCGGTTGATCGAGAAGGTCCTGCCAACGCAGCGGATCTTCAAGATCCTGCTGGAACCCCTGCGCCGTCGATCCCACGAGCGCGATCTGATCCCAATCGGCTTCGATAAGTGTCATCGGGTTGTAACCGATGCGGTGCCCCGGGACGTTGCGGATCTCCAGGTGCAAGTGTGGCCTCGATACGCAGGTCCGGTCTGGGTCCCCGGTGAGGGCAACTACTTCCCCCGCCTTCACTTCCTGACCGAGCGTCAGATTCGGCCGGGTGAGCAAGTGGCCGTAGAACGAGGCATACCCGTTGGGGTGGTTGATCATCAGATTGTGGGGCGCGGCGCCGTGATAGGGGTTGTCGACGACCACAACCACTCCGTCACCGATGGCCACCACCGGCGTCCCGCAGCGAGCGTCGAAATCGACGCCGAAGTGCATGCCCTGTCCGGCCGGATAGATCGATCTGCGGTTTTGGTAGGCGAAGGTTGTGTTCCCGTAGGGTTGGGATAGAAGCCATGTGTTCGGCCCGGGGGGAGTGTTGAAAGGAAGGATGAACGGCCGGTCTTCCGAGGCGGGCGCGGCGTCTGCCCCCGAAGGCTCACCACCAGGGAGTATGCACATCAGCACGAATGCTGTGACCACGGCCGCCCCCACCCTCCGCCATGCCCCCCCTCGAAGATCACGGTGGCCGACATGAGAGTTGTGGCTCATGGATTCACCAGGCGCGAGAGTTCGGGTTCGCCGGGCGCGGGGAACAGCTTGTCGATCACTTCCGGGGCATATCGTTCGACCATGTCCGATGAAAGAGCGTTCTCGTGACATATCCCGGCGAAGAACCGGGCGCTCGGCCTCTCCCTTCGCTCCTGGGTTTCGACATCCAGCTCGTACAGGCCGAAGCGCTGTGTCCAGCCTCGATCCCACTCGAAATTGTCGACAAGGCTCCAGTGGTAGTAGCCCTCGATCGGCCAGTTGAAATTCAAGGCGCGCCAAAGTTGATGCAGGTGCAGGGCCAGGTATCGCGGACGGATCGTATCCTGCGCATCCTCTATCCCGTTTTCGGTAACGATGATCGGCCGCCCGAATCTGTTCGCCCATTGCAGCGCGAGCCAGAAGCCTTCGGGGACGTTGGCAATGAAGCCAGTTGGACTCAAATCTGCATCCGGTGAGTACTCGCCTACCGTCAGCGTGCGCGCCAGATGGCGCAGGTCGAACCTGAACTGCTCGGTTGAGTAGTAGTTCAGCCCGATGAAATCCTGTGTTCGGGCGGCCTGTCGAATGCGTTGTGAGGCGCCAGGCAGGCGTAATCTCCCCGTCTGCACCGCATTCGCGATGACGTCGTTGAATATCCGGCTCCGAAAACGGGCGATCCACCGATCGAACATGCTACTCGGATTGGCCGGCCGGAGACCGCGATAGTGGTGAGCAAGACCAACTCGCGCCTCCGGCTGGATCTCGTGGATCGCATGGTATGCCGCCGCGTGCGCCAGGACGGTGTTGCGCATGGCCGTGAACGTAGATGCCACCGAATGCCCGCCAGGCGGGAACACTCCCGTGAGGTAGGCGAGGTAGCCAATCAGATTCGGTTCATTGATCGTCACCCAGGTGTCGACAAGGTCTTTGAGCGCCCCGACTGCCTTGCGAACGAACCGCTCGAAGTGGGTCACAATGAGTTCGTTCGCCCACCCGCCCCTCTCGGCCATCCACAGTGGCGTCGTGAAGTGATGCAGCGTGACCATGGGGACGAGGCCACGGTCGCGCGCGCCCCGCAATAGCTCTCGGTAGAACTCGATGGCCGAGTCATCCCACGTGGCCGGGGTAGGCTCGATCCGGCTCCATTCGATCGACAGACGATGGGCAGTTTGCCCGCCGGCCGCGGCCCGGTCGAAATCCTCGCGCCAGCGGCCACCCCACCAATCGCAGGCCAAGCCTGATGTGTGGCCCAGAGAGATCCGGTTGGGCTGTTGCTCCCAGGCCCACCAGTCGTTGTTGGTGTTGTTGCCCTCAACTTGATGGGCGGCAGTCGCCGTGCCCCAGACGAAGCCTTGCGGGAATGTGAACGTCGCCCGGACCATGCCGTCAGTCACCGGCGACCAGGATCGCATTGCCGATCACGGTGCGGATGCCCGTCGGCCGAAACCCCAGCGCCGAAGCTTCAAGCTGGGCTTCGTTGTCATCGACTTCGACGAGATACACAGGTACGCGTCGTTCGCTGAGCAGCCGGGACACAATCGCCGCCAGGACTGACTCGCCCAGCCGCCTCTCACGCGCTTCAGGCTGCACTTCGAGGTACACCTCGGCGAAATACTCCCCCATCCAGTTGAGCCCGGCCGCGGCGACGACCGTATCGCGTGAGCGGATTTCGTAGCGAGGCCAGCCCGTCGGCGTCAGTGCTTCGACGACCAGTACGTTGATCAGAGGCTCGAATTCCTGAGGAGATAGCCTCATCAACTCGAGTGTTCGGGCTTCTTCCATCTCGAGCACACCCTCGACCCACTCCAACTGATCGACCGGCAGGTGAACCAGGGCTGGTCGGCCGGATCCAAGCCCCTCACGCATCAGCGCAATCAGCGGAAAGGGTTGAGCCGCGAAAGGCACAGCGACCGGACGGAACAAGTCCAGGCCCGTGCTGGCCACGGTCAGAAATCCGCTGGGTTTGCTGTTGTTGTTGTTGGTGTAGTAACCAAAGAGCTTGACCTTGGACGACGGATGATGCAGCGCATAGTACGCAGCAGTCGCGTCTGCCGCGGACCGGCGGTCCAGCAGGCTGGCGAGCTGATTGCGATCCTCGGGAGCGATCGGCCGGACTTGACCCATTGAGCGGAGATTGTAGCCAAAACCGGGCCCGCAGAAAAGGCTCACCTTGCCTGTCCCCTTCAAAGCCGATATAGTTTCACACGATGCCCCGCACGATGTCTTCCACGCTGCCACTCCTTGCGACCGTTTTCGTCATTGGCGGAACGATACTGGGCAGTTGCTCAAGCTTCGGGGCGCCGGCCGCTTCGCTTGAGAACGGTGACATCACCGTTGCCGAAGCGTTTGATGGGTATTGGACGGACAAGGGCGGGCTGGAGACGTTGGGCCCACCCCTCGAACCCGCCCATTACGAGAGCTCACTCTTGCGTCAGACCTTCCTCAATGTGGAATTGGTTTTTGATACGCGGGCCACGACACCTTCGCACATCTATCTGGCGCCGCTCGGACGAGAGTTGGGCCTGGCCGAACCTCCGGTGCCACAGCCATCGAAGTCGGGTTTCCGCTATTTCAAATCGACCGGTCACACCCTGTTTACGGGCTTCGTCCAGGCGTTCGATCAGTTCGGTGGCGAGAGCGTCCTGGGTGATCCGATCTCCGAGGTCGCGTTCCGCGATGGGCTGGTCGTGCAGTATTTCGAAAGCGCCGGACTGTACCGGGAACAATCTGCCGCCCCGACGGAGGTCCATATGCTTGCGCTCGGCCTGGCGGCCAAGTCGGGCGCGGACCGGACGCCGCCGCCCGGTTTTCAAGCTGTGTTGCCTCCCGGATTGCGCCCGCGTCCCTTCGCATCCTTCCTCGACAGATACGGCGGCGAGGCGGTTTTCGGGGTTCCACTTACGGACCCGCATCTCGCTCCGGATGGGTCGCTCGAACAGGTCTACGAAGGCGCCGTCCTGTTTTCACCGAGCGGCGCCCCGGCCGAAGTCCTTTTGCGTCCGCTCGGCCGGGCCTTGGGCCCCGCCGATCCACCAAGCCCTCGCCCGACCAACCCTCAGTCCGCCTACTTCGTTGAAACGGGTCACGCTGTGGGATTGGCATTCACCGGGTTCTTCGCGGACCACGGGGAGCAAGAAGTAATGGGCCTGCCTCTTGGTGAGGCGAGCGCAACTGAAGGAGTTCTCAGCCAGCGCTTCGAGAATATCGTCCTGCAGTACCGGTTCGACCTACCATCGTCATTGGCGGTACAGCTTGCCCCGCTCGGAAGGGATTACGTGACCCGACTCGCGCCCGAAACCCCGGCGACCTCCGTGTCCCCGGAACCGGCATCTCTCCCGACTGCGATGGAGACCGCCACGGCTGGCGTGGCGATCGTCAAGACCTGGGTCGAGCGATCGATCCTACCAAGGGGAGCTGAGCAAACAATCTTCGTCGAGGTCCGGCGCGCCGACGGAACCCCCTGGGCCGGGGTGGCTCCGGTGATCGTTATCGAGGCGCCCGGAGGAAAGGTGTATCCGCCGGTCCCGTTGACCAATCCGGAAGGTTTGACGGCGGTCACATTGATGATCGATGGGCTTACGCCCGGGGAGATCGTGACCTACGATGTGGCGGTGGCCGGCGAGGCCGGCATCGGCTATGCCAGCGGCCAGTTCGCCGGCGGGTTCAGCACATCTTCCCCGTAACCATCTTCCAAGGCCAACGCTCGCGACCGAAAGTTGGCCCCATGATCCACATCAGGCGCGGCGCGCTGCGCAGTGCCTGAGCCTCGCTGAGGGTCGCACGAGCAAGGGAAGCGCCTCTTTCGCGATCAGTTCGCGATGGAGGCTTCGGCGACGACCTGGACTTTTTCTATCGGCGGTCCCAGGCTGAAGATTCGCAAGTCGTAGGAAACCGGGGAACCTACAGCGGAAGCCGGATCGATTTCGGATTCGGCGAACCCTGCGATCGCTCCGCCCGAATCAAAACCAATTGCCAGGATCACCAGACGCCGAACTTCGATCCCCGAAGGCGCCGTGACCTCCGCCTCCCCCGACACTGTCCACGAGGTCTTCGCCTCGGAACTCCGGCGCTCGTCCTCGGTCAGGGTAACATCGGCATACCTGTCCGCAGTTTGTGCCGCAGGTAGTGCGCTCAGGAGAGTCGCCTCGACAGCGTAGGAACCGTCCGGGGGCATAGAGAAGGATGCCGATACCGGGAGCACCTGCCCAGGCAGGAGCAAGTTGAGCGGGGTGTATGCGTCAACAGAGGCTCCCGGCTGGCCGTCGCTGGCGGAGAGTGTGAACCTGACAACCACTCCCTCTATCGAGGCTTCCCCCGGATTCGAGACAGATGCCAGGCACGCAAGCTCTCGTGTTGCAGAAGAAAAGCATTCAGCCTCCGAGACCTGAACCGGGACGGGTGTCGTGGTTGGCAGATCGGGGATCAGTTGGCCGCCCTCAGGGCCAGGAATGATGAGTGTCTGGCCGATGCTCAGGAGACGTGGATTGATCCCGGGATTGGCTGCAAGAAGTGTTTCCAGGCTGATCCCGTATCGGGCGGCGATGACCAGCAGAGTCTCATCCTTCTGTATCGTATGCGTGAACGGCGTGGAGGTGGGCCGAGCCGTCTCTTCAGGAGCCGGAGTCTCCGGTATCGGAGTGACGGTGGAGGTGGGTGTCGGCGACAAATACGCGCGGAGCGTGGCTGTGGCGGCCGGCGTTTGCGTGGATACGGAGGCCGAGCAACCAACTGCTGTCAGGACGACGATTGCGCTGAGTCTTCGGAACCCGGGGGGCACGGCAGGCGATTATACCAAGCGGCATTGCATTGTGCCGCTAGAGACGCTGTGCTAGACTCCGACGCCGCTTCTTGTGGGACAGCGCGTGCCTGAATCACCCAAGTCCACACTCGACGAAGCCATCGCCGCGGTCCGCAAGGGGGATCGCCTCAAGGCGCGCGATTTGCTGGGGCGGCTGCTCCGGACGGACTCGAGCAACCCGGAGGTCTGGGTGTGGATGAGCGCTGTGGCCAGCACCCAGAGCGAGAAGATCCGCTATCTGGAGTCAGCTCTGAAGCTCGATCCGAACAACAAGGCAGCGCGTCGAGGCCTGATTGTCCTCGGGGCCAGATCCGTTGATCGCTCGGATATCCCGCCGCCGCTCAAAATCCGCCGTCGCCAGATCGCCTCTGTCGCCACAGGCGCCGCGATGGGGGGAACCCACATCAATTGGATGATGACTGGGGCAAGTCTATTGGGGGTGATCGCCCTCGTTAGTGCCGTCGGGCTCTACATCGCTTTCCGGCCGACGCCTGTGCTGCCCCCGGCGCCGACGTTGCCTCCCGTGCCCACCGCGACCGTTCCTCCCAGTCCGACCATCCCGCCCGCCACGGAGACACCCATCCCGGCATCTACTCGGATCTTCCGCACGCCTGTCCCGGCTGAAATGGCAGGGACGCCGTTGGTTTTCCTTGTGCCGCTATCGCCCACGCCGACCCCGTTTCTGGGCGTCACACCGCACCCGAGCTATGAGGACTACGCATCCGGCGTCGAGGCCCTCCAGCGCGGAGACTACGATCAAGCGATCGCCCACATGGATCAGGTGATCGGATTCGATCCTGGTCTGCCGGACGCGCACTTTGTGCGCGCCGAGGCGCTGCGGCTCTCGGGAAACTATGCGTCTTCGATCCCGGAGTATGACAAAGCCATACTGGCAAAGCAGGATTACGCGCCGGCGTATCTGGGTCGCGGGCGGGCGATCTTGCAGATCACTCCGGACGAGTTGCCACAGGATTTCGATCGCGCCATTCAGTACGACCCGGGCTACATAGACGCATATGCGGCCGAGGCGGACTACTATGCTTCCAAGCGCTTGTGGAAGACGATGGAAGAGATGCTTCAGGCAGCGATCGACTCCGGCGTGAGGAGCCCGATCCTGTATATCCGCCTAAGCCAGGCGCAGATCAACGGCGAGAAGTTCGCGCTGGCCCTCGAGAATGCGATCGAGGGCAGCGCCGATGACCCGAGTCTGCTCGATGGGTACTACGCCCTCGGCCGGGCCTATGACGCCCTCGAGAACTACGAGGCAGCCTTGTGGCCGTTGCAGACCTACGTCGTGTACGCCTCCGGAGACCAGAGGGGGTGGGCGTACTTGGGAGACGCGCAACTCGGCGTCGGTAACCTCGAAGGAGCGGCCATCTCGCTCGAGCAGGCGCTGCAGATCAACGATCGTTACGCCCCCGCCTATCTCGCCCGGGGTTACCTGCGAATGCAGACCGGAGAATACACAGACGCCATCAGTGACTTCAACAAGGCTGCCCAGTACGGCCCGGAGAGCTTCCGCCTGTTTTTCGGGTTTGGCAAGACGTACTACTTGATGAACAACTACACGAGCGCCGTCCGGCCTCTCAATACTGCTATCAGCATGACGACCGACCAGCGCAAGGTGGCCGAGTGCTACGCCCTCCTGGCCTTGATCTTCGAGTCGAACCCGGACAACGTCGACGATGCCGTCCTCAGATGGCAGTGGATCTTGCAGCTTCCCGGTGCTTCAGCTGAAACGCGGTCATTGGCCGAACAACACCTTCTTGAGCTGACCGGCTCGATCCCGACTGTGCCAACGGCCACACCCCCGCTTGGGACCGGAAGCCCACCCACGCCCGCCGCGTCCTCAACGTCGACACCAGCGCCGCCTTCGGCGAGCGCTTCTCCGAGCGTGACCCCGCCCTGATTTCCCCCGTCAAGGTCATCAGGGCACCCCGCGGAGTAGACCTGGCGGATTTGGGTTTGTTGGGGAGAGCAGCAGAATTCCGGACGCATCCCAGAATGGACGCGTCCCTGGACATTCAGGCGAAGCTGCGCTACCATGGCAGGATTGAAGCACCGTAGAACGGATGAGGAGGATGCGTTGGCGAATACAGCCTCAGCAAAGAAAAGGATGCGCCAGAATGCCAGGCGTCGAGTCCAGAACCGAGCCGTGATCACTCGGGCCCGCAGCTACTTGAAGCGCGCCCGCCAGGCAGTCGACATGCGGGAAGAGGATGCGGCGGACTCGGTTCGCAAGGCTGTCAGCGAGCTCGATCGGGCGGCGGCGAAGGGAGTGATCCACCGGAACAACGCCGATAGGCGCAAGCGCCGCTTGATGAAACGCCTTCGGGCCACCCAAGATTGATACGGTCGGGTATCCAGACGATCATCCACTCGAGCGATCTCACGACGCACCCGCGGGTGCGTCGTTTCCACTCCAGCGGACCTTGAGCCTTGCACTATAATCCGACGTTGAAGAGACGCGGACATGTTCGATCGCGAGATTGAAGAAGCCACCCAGCACATCCGGCGGGCGCTGGATGGACTGAACTTGCCAGCCCCAGATGATATCGCCTGGGCGCCGATCCCGTTCTCCGGGCAGTGGGGCTATGGCACGGCGGCATGTTTCCAGGTCGCCGCGCTCGAGGCGCGCTCGGGCGCCGCCATCCAGGTGAAACAGAGAGCAAGAGAGCTGGCTGAGAGCGTGGTCGATGCCCTCGAGCCTGTACCAGGCTTTGTTCGTTTCGAAGCCGAGAACGCGTACGTCAACGGGTATTTCGATACGGCTTCTTACGCTCGCCGGGTGGTCGATACCGCCATCCTCGACGGTCCCGATTTCGGCAGAGGAAACCCCAAGGCCGAGCGGGTCATGGTGGAATACGTTCAGCCGAACACCCATCATTCGTTTCACATCGGTCACGCACGCAATGCCATGCTCGGTGAATCCCTGGCTCGCATCGTGGAGTTCGCCGGATTCGAGACCATCCGCGCTTCGTATCCCGGCGACATCGGGCTGGGGGTCATTACCTGCATCTGGGCCTACGATAAGTTCTATCGGGGCCAGGAGCCTGAAGGAGTGTTCGCCCGCGGTCGATGGCTCGCCAATCTGTATTCCGAGGCGACCGCGCTTGTGACGCCGAAAGAGAATGAGACAGCCGAGGAGGCAAGCCGGCGCGAGAAGTACGACGCCGAGCGGAGGGAGATGCTTCGCAGGTGGGATGCTGGCGACCCGTATGTACGCGAGCTTTGGGAGCGCACCCGCCAGTGGAGTCTCGACGAGCTGGAGGAAGTCCTCAAGTTGCTGGGGATCTCCATCGACGTATTCTTCCTCGAGAGTCAGGCGGCGGAGCTGGGCAAGTCGATCGTTGAGGAATTGGTTTCCAGGGGGATCGCCGAAGATGAGCGGGCAGACAAAGGGCCGGTCATCGTCAAGATCGACGAGAAGCTTGGCATCAAGAAGGAAAAGTACCGAACCGCCGTGATTCTGCGCAGCGACGGCACGGCCCTGTACATGACGAATGACCTTGCTCTGGCCAAGCTAAAGTTCGAGAAGTATCACGTCGACCGCTCGATTTACGTCGTCGACTTTCGTCAGAGCTTGCACTTCCAGCAGGTGTTCAAGATTCTCGAGCTTTGGGGGTTCCCTCAGGCCGAGAAGTGCTTTCACCTGGCTCATGGGATCGTTACGCTCCCTGCCGGGGCGATGTCCTCCCGCAAGGGAAATGTAGTCTACTTCATGGATGTGTACGAAGAGGCGGTTCGGCGGGTCAAGGAGATCATCGCCGAGAAGAACCCCGATCTACCGGTCGAGAGCCGGGACGACGTGGCCAGGGAGATCGGGCTTGGCGCGCTGACCTATGCGATGCTCTCGGTCGACAACACGAAACACATCGTCTTCGATTATGAGTCCGCCCTCAGCTTCGACGGGCAGTCGGCTCCCTACATCCAGAACGCGCACGTCCGGGCGAACAGTATTCTGAAGAAGGCGGACTGCATCCCCGAAGAAGGATCCTTTGAGTTCGAATTGTCGAATCATGAAACGACCCTGATCGACCTGATCTCGCGATTCCCGATGCTCGTCGAGCAGGCGGCGAGAGAGTACAAGCCGCTGTTGATGGCCGGCTACGCTTTTGACCTGGCCAAGGCGTTCCACGGCTTCTATCATGCAATCCCGGTCTTGCAGGCCGAGCGAGAGGAGATACGGCAGGCACGCTTGCGGCTGACGGCGGCCACGCGACAGACCATCGCCAACAGCCTGCAACTGCTAGGCATCCACTCGCCGGATGTGATGTAAGGGCGAACAATCTGGCGATAGGTCGACGATCGCCATTTCTCGCAGGAGGCGCTTCGCGTCTTATGAATCCTCAGCGCGTACTCATCATGGGGGCTGCCGGTCGTGATTTCCACAACTTCAATGTCTACTTCAGGCAGAATAAGGACTATCAGGTGGTGGCATTCACAGCCACCCAGATCCCGAACATCGAAGGCCGGCTCTATCCTGCCGAGCTCTCTGGCGATCTGTACCCCGAAGGTATCCCGATCTATCCGGAAAGCGATCTGACGGACGTTATACGGGAGAATGGCATCGACCAGGTTGTCTTCTCCTACAGCGACGTCTCTCATGAATACGTCATGCATCGGGCCTCGCTGGTATTGGCGGTCGGGCCGGATTTTCGCTTGCTTGGTCTCGACTCCACGCAACTGGAGTCGGACAAACCCGTTGTCTCGATTTGCGCCGCGCGCACGGGCAGTGGCAAGAGTCAGACGAGCCGGCGTGTTGCCAGTATCCTGGTCGACCTGGGCTATCGAGTGGCGGCCGTCCGACATCCCATGCCGTACGGTGATCTGAGCAAGCAGATTGTGCAGCGCTTCGCCACTTACGAGGATTTGGAAGCCAACGATTGCACGATCGAGGAGCGCGAGGAGTACGAACCGCACCTGGCGCGCGGAATCACCGTCTTCGCCGGCGTAGACTACGAGAAGATCCTGCGTCAGGCGGAACAGGAGGCCGACATCATCCTGTGGGACGGCGGAAACAACGACCTGCCTTTCTTCAAGAGCGACCTGCACATCGTGGTCGTGGATCCCCTCCGGCCCGGCCACGAGGCCAGCTACTATCCGGGTGAGACCAACGTGATCGCGGCCGACGTCCTGGTGATCAACAAGGTCGATAGCGCGCCCCCGGAGAGCGTCCTCAAGGTGCGGGACAACCTGGCAGCGCTGAACCCCAAAGCACAGGTCGTCGAAGCCGCCTCACCGATTTATGTCGACCACCCGGAGTCGATCCGCGGGAAGCGAGTGTTGGTGGTTGAGGATGGCCCGACGCTGACCCATGGAGGGATGGCCTACGGTGCGGGCTGGGTGGCCGCCCGGCGTTTCGGCGCGGGCGAGATCGTCGACCCGAGGCAATTCGCCGTCGGCTCGATCTCAGCCACGTACAATAAGTATCCGAACACCGGTCCTGTCCTTCCGGCCATGGGCTACGGAGACGGCCAGGTTCGCGAGCTCGAGCAAACGATCAACAACGCCCAGGTAGATCTGGTGCTGATCGGCACGCCGATCGATCTTGCGCGTATCCTCGATTTGAACAAACCCACTCAGCGCGTCCGATATGAACTGCAGGAAATCGGCCATCCTTCGCTGGCCGACATTCTGGGAGAACGGTTCGGCCGCAAATGACCTGCGACGGTCGTAGATGAAATCTGATCGCCGCCGGAAGCCGTTCGCTCGTCTGACATGGCCCGGAGGGCGGCAGGAGCAAGTTGTCCCGGCGCCCCTCCGGGCCGTCTCCGTCGTCCAACCTCGCGACGCAAAGCGGATCCGCAGAAACCCCGTGAATCGGCTCATCCTGGGCGAGAATCTGTCTGTCATGTCGGCGATGCTCGATCAGTACGAGGGCGCCATCGATCTGATCTACGCCGATCCACCGTTCCTGACCGGCAAGATCTACGCCGCTCGTGTTGGACGTGACGAGGATTCACGGCGCCCGCAGACATGGCAAACCGTCGGCGGATACCAGGACGTATGGCGCGACGGCGCCGAATACATCGACATGCTGTACCCCCGATTGCAGATGATGCATCGGCTTCTGAAGCCGACGGGCACTCTTTATCTACACCTCGACTGGCACGCCGCAGCATATGCACGAGTGCTGCTAGATGAGATTTTCGGTCCAGATCGGCTGTTGAACGAGATCGTCTGGGTGTATCACGGCCCGTCGCCGATCGTGCGCGCGTTCAAGCGCAAACACGACACGATCCTCAGCTACACCAAGTCAGCCGGGTATACGTTTCACGCCGACGCCGTCCGCGTGGCCTATGATCCCTCGACACGCAAGACCTTCGACAGCTCGCCCAAAGCAGGCTTCGGTAAGACGCCCGACCTTGATCGGGGAAAGGTGCCCGAAGACTGGTGGTACTTTCCCGTGGTTGCCCGGCTTCACCGACAGCGGACGGGGTTCCCGACGCAGAAGCCTGAGGCCCTGCTGGAGCGGATCATCCGGGCATCGAGCTCACCCGGCGAGCTGGTGGCGGATTTCTTCTGCGGCTCGGGCACAACGCCTGTGGTCGCAGATCGTCTTGATCGCCGGTGGATTGCTTGCGATCACCTCGCATTGGCCATTGCCACGACCCATCGCCGGCTTTTGCTCGAGCCTGCGGATCGTCCCTACCAGATACAGTCGGCCGAGCCGGCTCCACAGGCTGCCTCGTCGGGTGATCTCAAGCTGAAGGTCAGGAAAGAGGGGCGACGCGCCTCCCTCCGTCTGGCAGGCATTGCAGGCGCGGCGAAGCTCCGATTCCCCGATGATCTCGTCTGTTGGGAAGCTGATTGGGATTATGACCAGAGCATGTTCAGCAGCCGGTCGCAGCAGGTTCGGGGTTGGCAGGACAAAGAGCTTCCCCTCGATCTCACCTGGACCTACACAGCGCCCGGCTCCAGGACCATCGCCGTCCGGGCCACTGACAGCTCGGGAAATACTCTGGCGGCTACACGAAGGGTCGACATCGCGTAGCCTGACTGGACCTCTGCGTCAGCGAGGCGACGACACCCTGCCCCAGAAGACCGCCCCCGCAGAAATGAAAACGCCGCTCGTTCGGCGGCATCTTTGCTAGAAGTCGGTCAGGCCGGCGATCAGGATTGGGTCGGCAGATCGAGACGGTATCCCATCCCTCGGATCGTCTTGAGATAGCGCGGGTGCGATGGATCTGGCTCGATCGCGCGCCGTAGCCAGCTCATGTGAACATCCAGAGTGCGTGTGTCGCCGGTATAGTCCGTGTGCCAGACCTGGCGAATAAGCGCTTCGCGCGTCATCAATTGCCCGGGCGAGTGCATGAAGACTTCGAGCAGCTTGGCCTGCTTCGGTGTCAGTCGCGACTCGCGGCCGTGACTGCGGACTGTTCTCTGGGCCATGTTGAGTCGAATCGGACCGCTCACCAGCGCGAAGCGCTCGTCAGCGGGCAACAATCGAGCCACGCGATTGAGCAGCTTGCGGGGTGTGAACGGATGGACGAGCGTCACATTCGCTCCGCAGCCGACGTCGGGGCGAGCCCCATTCGGCGCGACAAGGATGATGGGGGTTCCGCCCAGCATCGAACGAGTCGTGCGGCACATCCGAGTGCCGCTGGTCTGCATTGAAGCCGCATCCAGGATGACAAGATCCGGGTTGCTCGAGCCGACACCGTCCAGGGACGCGTCAACCTTGTGAGCAACTTTGACTTCGTATCCTTTTCTTTCGAGGGCTGGAGCATATGACGGCGCGCTTGCCCGCCTGCTTTCTATGAGCAAGATATTGGCCGTCGACATCAAGGAGACCCCGCGAGAAAGAACTTGGCAGCCCGCAGATGTCGCAGCTGCCGTGTTTTCTTATTATACACATTTTGACGGACCCTGAGAAGGATTTAATCGGAATATGAGTTGAATCCGACCATCTGGGGATGAATCTCATCTTGGAGGATTTGCACTCGACTGGTTCTCCGGTCCTCCCGATCCGAGACTCCGACCCCGCCAACGCCAGGATCGGGGTTGGCTGGGGCCTTGGGGCCCACAAATTCGGCACCGAATGCTGAAGGGCGACCACCGCCTTCGCGCGCACCATTCAAGAAGCCCGTTGTGTCTGTCCACTCGCCGGACAACACGAATATCTCGGTCCATTCAACCCCGCGGGGCAGGTCCGGCTCATTGATTCGCCCACCAGCAGACACAAACCGTAGTCGTTGGAGAGATCTGGCGACGGGACAGGCGGGGCTAAGAGCCGTTGAATTGTCTCTGCCATAAGCGGACACTATAATGAATCGCCATGTCAGATAAGTCGGTAGAGTGTGCCTTCCTGGGAGGCCTGAGCCAGGACTACTACATCACGCATGACGGCGATATCTTCCTGGGAGTCCTGGGAGGCGAGGCGGTTTACGCCGCTGCCGGTGCGTCGCTATGGTCCGCGCACTGCCGAATATTCAGCCGCGTGGGGTCCGATTTCCCCCGGGAATGGCTGGACACGATCTCGGGAGCGGGGATCGATGTCAACGGCGTGCGAGTATTGGCCGACGCCTATGAAACCCGCCGCTTCTTCGTCTACATTTCCCCGGAGCAGAGGGCTGATGTCAGCCCGGCGGCCCAATTCCTGCGGATGAATGCCCCCCTCCCCAAGGAGCTGATTGGCTTCGATCCCATCGCTCGAAGAAGACTTGAGGGCGAGATCTACCATCCGCTCGCACTTCGCCCTGCCGACATACACCAGGCTGCGCAGGAGATGGATGGGGCGCTGTTATGTCCGGACGATTACCATAGCCACAGCCTTCTCCCGGTGCGCCTGAGAGAGCTGGGGATTGACATTGTCGTTCTCGACCCTTCGCCGGCCTACATGGAACCCGGCTTCATCCGAGAGTTCCCGTCGCTGTTGAACGGCATTACCGCGTTCCTGCCCAGCGATGAGGAAGCGCGTTCTCTCTTTCGTCCGGCTGTGAAGGACAATCTGGAGATGGCCGAGTTGCTGTGCGCCATGGGTTGTCGCTTCACCGTGGTCAAGTGCGGCGCCGGTGGAGTGTGTGCGGTGGACGGAAGCACGGGAGAACGCTGGATCGTGCCCGCCTACCCGGTTCGCTTGCGCGATGTCACCGGCGCCGGCGGTGCATTCGACGGCGGCTTCCTGGCGGGTCTGGCAGGGACAGGTGATCTTGTGGAGGCCTGCCTGCGTGGGGTGGTGTCGGCCTCCTTCGCGGTTGAGGGCCGAGGGGCGCTATATGCGGTCGACGCGCATCCCGATCTCCCAACCGCCCGATTGGACGCGCTGCGCACCCGCGTGACTCGGGCATAGCCATGGAACTTGAACGGCTGATCTCGAACACCCTGCTGATCCAGGCCATTCCTTCGCCGACCTTCGGAGAGGCCCGGAGGGGGGCGTTCATTCACAAGGCATTCTCACAGTCCGGCCTGCATGCGGTTGAGATCGACTCGGCCGGGAATGTCTATGGTGCCGTGCGCGGGGGATCCGGCCGACCGGTCATCCTTTCAGCCCATCTAGATACGGTATTTGCAGAGGAGGCCAACACCCCGGCCAGGCGGGAAGGTCAGCGGCTGGTCGGCCCAGGGGTCGGTGACAATGCGATCGCGTTGGCCGGGCTGATCGAACTCTCACATGATCTGTCACAAGCCGATCTCCCCGGTGACGTCTGGCTCGTGGCCGACGTGTGTGAGGAAGGCCTGGGTAACCTTGAAGGCATGAGGCACGTGGTAGCCCGCTTCCGGGACCAGGCCTCGGCGTACATCTGCCTCGAGGGCATGGCGTTGGGCCACATCTATCATCGCGCGCTCCCGGTTCATCGTTACCGAGTGACCGTGACAACTGCCGGAGGTCATGCCTGGATTCACGCGGGGCGACCCTCGGCGATCCATACCATCCTGCGAATTGGAGCGGGCCTTCTCGGGCTTGCGGACGATTCCGAAGTACGGACCACGGTCAACATTGGCACGATCGCCGGCGGGACAACGATCAATAGCATCGCCCCCGTTGCCCGGATGGAGATCGATCTCCGTTCCGAATCTAGCGATGCGTTGCGGGCACTGCGGGAGCGAGTCGCTTCCTACGCGATGACCTTCGCCGAGCGGGAGATTCGTGTTCAGGTTGAGACCATTGGTGAGAGGCCCGGAGGCGAGCTACCGGAAGACCACGCCTTGGTACAAGCCGCTCTCCGGGCGCTCCAGGATGTAGGAGAGACGAGAGTCAACCTCGAAGTCGGATCTACGGATGCCAGCATCCCGCTCAGCCTCGGTCTTCCGGGGATATGTGTCGGTCTCACTCGCGGCGGTGAAGCACACAGCATGCAGGAGTTCGTCGATCTCGAGCCGTTGACGCGAGGCTACACATTCATTGTGAATTTGACCCTTGCGGCTCTGAAGATGGAGGCGAAGACGGGCCGGACGGGAGGCTTAGCCTGAGGGTGTGGCGGCGCTGGGGGAGACCGTCGGTGTGGGCGTAGGAACCGTCGGAGTGGCCGTGGGCGTGGCCGTCGGGGTTGGTGAGACCGCCTCGCCCGTCACGCTGAAGCGAGCAGAGACCTTCCATGTCTCACCGATGAACATCTGGATCTCATAGTCTCCGGCGAGCCAACCTGTCGGAGGCTGGCACTCGGTGTAGCCGTAGCCTCCTGTGCCGCCATCCCATGGCTTGCTCTCAACGCAAATCACCTCATCTCCACGATACCAGATGGCAGTCCAGCGGGCTCCGTCCAGCATGTCGTTGTATGTGAACGCGCCGTAGAGCTTGGCCAGGGGATTCTCCAGCTGGACTTCCGGTCGGATGGCACGATTCAGGGTGTCGAGCGAATCGGCCACTTCGATCGGGCTGAACGCTGCGTCGGCAGGCGGAGTCACTGTTTCCCGGAAGAGCACCGTAAGCGCCTCGGGGATCTGTGGCGTCGGCGTGATGGTCGGCGTCGGTGTGATGGTCGGCGTCGGCGTGATCGTCGGTGTCGGCGTGATTGACGGGATGGGCGCGATCGTCCGGGTCGGCGTGATGGTCGGCGTCGGCGTTCGCGAAGGCGTGGGCGGGAAGATCTGGTAGGCCGCCTGACGCCCGAACAGGTGCACCGCTGCGGCTGCCAGGCCGAAGATCGCCCCGATCAACATCAGGCGCCAGGCGCGCCCAATCCGCTCCCTCCTGAGCAAGAAGAATGGAAGCCGGCGAGCCGCCTGCAACTCCCGCCATCCGATCCAGATCGCCAGGGCCAGACCCAGGAGGAGGAAGACAGAGAGCAGGCCGATTGTTTGATCGATCGTTAAGTCCGGCAACGTCGCTCCACAGGTGTGTTCACCGTTTGGTCGTCAGAGCGATGGCAAACGGGCACGTCTCCCGATCCCCGATGCCCGCGGCCATGAAGTCCATGAGAAGTTTACACGCGATGAGACCGACTAACGGTAGATCACCCCGGCCAACCGACCAGAGGCGATGTGGTCGATCCTCCCCTCTCCCAGGAGAAGGACGTAGAGAGCCGATCGCCGGAGCGTCGAAAGCTCGAGCAGAAGCCTGCTATCATCGAGCCAGCCCACGGCCCTGGCGTCTGAGACCTGATCGCCGACCGCCTCCGATAGAGTGGCACCCGCCAGCCGCGTGACCGGCCCCCCCGCGGTTGACACCAAGTTCAATGCCAGGGTGTCCTCACCGCCCTCTTCATGGCTGAGGCTGGCCCATGCCAGGCGCGTCCCCGCCGGAGAGAACGCCCCCTGGCGCACTTCACGTTCGCCGGCTTCCGATCTGAAGACGACCTCCGCCCCCGTCTCCAGATTGCGCGCGCGTACCTCAGGCGGGGTGCGATCCCTCGAAGCCAATGCGGCGACTCGCAGATCGGTTGAAAGCGCCACGATTGCCAGGTTATCAGAAACGATCTGGTCGACCTGTCCGGATGCAAGTTCGACCCGATAGAGCCCGTAGCAGGGTTCGTCCTCTCTCGTGGGACCATCCGAAAGGCTCAGGCAGTAGACGATCGAACCGGGCCGACCGTCCTCGATCTGTAGCACCAAGGGCACTGCGCCCGGAGCGAGCCCCTCCACTGCCGGCTTGTCGAGCCCCGTGCGTCGCGCTGGATCAATGACGTAGATGGCACTCTCGGGTTCTTCGTCTGACCCGGCCACGCTCGGATCGCTGACGGCCAGAAGGCCTGCAGGAACGCTCCCGGCCAGAATCGCATCCAGCGGAAACTCGCCGAGCGTGATGGTTCCTATGGATGATCGAACGTTGAGGCTTAGTCCGGCGTCGCCGGCTGTGAGGTAGGCAAACCGCACTCTGCCGAATTGTCCGTCGATCGCGCCGAGCGTCGTGCCTCGCAGTCGATCAGGATCCGACCAGGTGATCTTCCCCATCCCACCCAATTCGATCCCATCCTGGCTCACAAGATCCAATCCTCCGTTTGAGGGATCGAAGATGAGAATGGCTGCGGGATAGGGAAAGGATGGGCCTGGAGACTCTGTCGATTCAGTCTGCGAGGGCAAGGACGGAGGCGATGGCGAGGCGATTTGCGGGGCCTCGGCTGCAGGGAACTCGGACGCGCAGCCAATCAAAGCCGACGCCAGGCCGAGGCAGATAGGCACGGCGAGCAGGATACCCTTACACGGCGATCGCCCGCTGAACAGACGATTGAGTAGACCGCGGAGCTTCCGAAGCTTCACCTTTTCACCACCGAACCTCAAGGCGCCCCGTTCCCTCGAATGCTAGTTGGCAGACATACACATCCCCGGCGACGTGGTCCAGGTCTATGGGCTCACCGTCCAACGATGCGCGGCTCCGTGGCGAAGGAAGCTCGAGCCATACATTGCCCCCGGCGCGATGGCCCAGATTCAAGTCGATGTCGAGCCCACTGCCGATGAGCTTCATCTTCGAAACGGCCAGGCCCTGCGAGATGTGCAGGGTGTCCCCGAGCCATTGTGGGCCGGCGCTCGAGCGAAGACCGAAGAGCCGGATACCGTGAGGCGGGATTCTTCTCGCTTCCAAATACTCGTCCTGTATGGAGAGGTAAGTCTCATTCCAGAAGTCTACCGTGTGGACAAAGGGAGTTGAGGCCCCCGATGACCGAAGATCGATCGATACGCCGGTGGGCGCAGAGGCCCAGTTGATCAGGCCCACCAGGAGCCATTCGCCGGCCGCGCCTTTCAATGGAAGCACCACCTTCTTCGGGTGTCCTTCGTCAAACCAGTCTACGGCGCGGAATCCCGCCGGAAGCGGAGGCAACAGACGAGCGAGCCACTCGAGCCGGTCGTCGGGCAGATCAGGAAGGTGGTCCGATATGAAGAAACTTCCCCCGGAAAGGGCGATAACGGTCGCCAGGGTCTTGGTCTCGTCCCACGTGAGATGGGAGGGAGCATGAATGGGCTCACCGGCGGAGGCCTCGCCCACATCCACCCGGTCATCGGATCCAGGCTGGTGTGACCCCGTTCCCGAGCTGGCGGCGCGGCCGCGCAGAATCAGGCAGTCCGGATCGTTGAGCCACCACCGCCCGTGCAGCGGCGCTCGCGTAATGACGTTATGCACAGCGTTCCTAACGGAAGGCAGCTCGGGCTCTCGCCGAAGGACCCAATGGACGCTCCGATAGACCGGCTCCCATGTAGGGGCGACATCCGGGCCGATCCGCATGGCGTCGAAGATCCCGATCCCTGATCCCAGCGGACAGCCGCAGCCGACTAGAAACCGCTCGTCCCCGGACGCTGAGCGGATGCGCTCGAGCATCGATCGCAGCGCCTGTGCGCGGGTGAGACGAGGGTTGTAGCGGGCGCCGCGCAACGCGCCGGCGTACAGGAAATCCAACTTGAGGTATTCAAAGCCCCACTCAGAGACGGCTGTCGACATGAGCCGCTCGACATGCGTCTGCACTTCTGGATGAGTGACATCCAGGGCTCGGGTAAAGGTATCCCAGATGAACCCGGCGTTGGCCGGTGCACCGGAGGGTTTTCTCAAGATCCAATCTGGATGTTCCCGGAGGATCCTGGCACCGGGCTTGGCTACGAACGGCGCCAGCCATATCCCCGGCACCATGCCAGCCCCACGGATCTTTCGGCTGACCGTGGGGAGGCCGGAAGGGAAACCGGGGGCCGCTTCATACCAGTCCCCAACTTCAATGGCGAACCCGTCATCGAGCTGGACCACATCAAGAGGGATACGTCGACGGTGATCCTGCGCCCATTCCAGGTTGTCGAAAACATCATCTTCCGTGACCGCCTGGAAGAACTGATACCACGAGCACCACCCGATGGGCCTGCTGGCAGAGATCCTGGCTCGATTTGCTCGGGCCACGCGAGCCAGATAGCCTCCCATGGGCTCTGTGTCGTCCAGATGGATGAACTCGAGGCAGCACCAATCGGTCGAGAGGCCTGATCCGGCATCGATCACGACGCCGTCGCCTCCCGCCCAAACCTGGATGTCAGGATCCGGCCGCGCAAGATTTACGCGCAGGCCGCCGAAGGTTTCTCGTTGTGAGAGGAAACCCAACAGAAGACCGCTACGAGCGACCCGATCTCCGACGACACCGAACATCTCCGATGCGAAAACGCCGCGGCCATGAGGCTGCCTGGCCACCGCACCTCGGCTCATCGGCAGACTGAGGGGACCGAGGCGGGTGCGAGGGAATCGATCTGAACGGCCAAGGGCGCCAGTTACGCTCCAGCTCTGCCATCCATTCGAGAAGAACGCCAGATCCGGGGTCCCGGCCTGTAAGCGCAGCCCGGATGACGGCTTTCGCACGGGTGGCATGCTGATCTGTCCTCCCAGGCGGAACATGTCGACCCGTTCGAGGCGGATGGGCTCGGACGAGCTGTTCTCCACGCGCACGCGCCATAACAGGGCCGGAAGATCGAGCCCCAGCGAGATTTCGAGATCCAGGCTGATCTCACCGTCTACGTCAAGCTCGATCAACAGAGAACGACTGGGGTTTTCGGGGCCTCTGTCGAGGCCCAATTCGGTTACGCGTGCGCCACGCATTTCACCGTTCCAGGTCCGCCGCGCCCGTCCCCTGCTCCAGGCAACCCCGAACGCGGCGCCCGCGAGGTCCGGGAAATCCTGCCTGCGCGAATGCACCGCCCATCTGCCCGTCGGCAGGCTCAAGACGAATTCGAGATCATCTGATTGGAGCGCTACGTCCATCTTTCCGGCCCGACAAGCGCATCATTCCCGGTGCCCATGACGTCACCTAATCGCGTTGTAGCGCGAGGTTATAGAGCGACTCCCATCCTCGGCATCCGACACGACCTTGGAGCACACTACAATGACCTGATTTCTCGGCCCCTCCGTCATGGCGTGTCGGGTGGGACGAAATCGAGCGCCTCCACCGGCGTAGCGAAGATGGGAAAGACACGGTCAAGCATTGTAAGTTTCAGAGCAGTCAGAGGTTGAGGTTGAGGGCGACACAGAAGGAGTGATCCGTCGCGCTCGCGCAGCGCTCGCAGGCCTGAAACCAGAGCCGATAAGCCCGAGCTATCCATGAAGTCAACCTGATCGAGGTCGACGACGATCAGCACGACCCCATCCGCAGCCAGATCCTGCAATGCGAGCTTGAGCTGCGATCCGGTGTCTGCATCCACTCTACCCACGGGTGTGACCGTTGCCTTCACAGGATCAGGTCTGGTGACCGCGATCTCCATCTCCGCCTCCTCCATCAAGATGCTTGACCAAGTGCCAGTGGTTGCGCGAGCCGTCTAGCCTTCGATAGCTGCACTCGTCCACCAGAGATCGGACCATCTTCAGGCCGTACCCTCTCAGGGGAGGATCCTCTCTGTCGAATCGGACCGGCTCGACTTCAACGTATTCTAGGCCGCTGTCGTACAGATCGGCTTCAAGTCGGTCGGCGCTGATCGTCAGACGGCCCTGGATTCGGCCGGGGTCTCCGCCATACGCGTGTTCGATCTGGTTGGCAGCCAGCTCGGCAACGGCCGTGGCCATGGCATCAGCCAACTCAGCCCTTTCGCCCTCCGGGACTGATTCGGCGGACAGTATCTCCCGTCTGGCGAGGTCGACGAGCATGCGCACAGCCGCGGCCTCTGCCGGGATGACGAACGGCACGACTCGGCGCTCACCCGCTTCATGCGGAGCTGTTCGAACGAGCAGGATGGCGACATCATCTTTCAATGCCAGGCCGCGACAGTGTACATCCAGGCCGGCGATGATCATCTCGACTTGTGCCGTGGCGGTTGCCGAATGACAGGCGTGAATCATATCCGAAAGTCCTTGCAGCCCCAGAACCTTTCCGTCTGGATCCTCGGCCTCGGTCACACCATCCGAGTAGAGAACGACGACGCTGCCTGGCGCGAGCTCGACCTTCACGCTGTCATAGGCCGCCTCCGGCGCCACACCGAGAGGGAGGCCTGTCGCCGGTAGAAGCTCAAGGCGCTCTTCCCCCTCGTGCCATAGAACGGGTTCGACGTGGCCGGCGGAGGCATAGGCCAGCGCCAACGGATTCGACTCGAGCCGGGCCACCGCGACGGTGATGAAGGCCTGCACCCGCTCGAGCGCCGGCAATAGCATCTCATTCATGGTCGACAAGATCCGTGCAGGGTCATCATGCTCACGAACAGCTGCGTGGAAAGCCGTTCTGGCAAGTGCAGCCAGGAGCGCCGCCTGGGGCCCCTTCCCGGACACGTCGCCCAGACTGACCACCGCTTCATCCTCGCCCAGGCTGACGACCTCGAAGAAGTCCCCGCCGATCCTCTTGGACGGCTTGACAAAGGCATCCACCTCCAACGAGCGTAGAGCCATCCACTCGCCCAGGTGCAATCCACGCGGCGCCCGATCACTCACAGGTGCCAGCCGTCGACCGGATCTGGATTTCGGAAGCGCACCGGAGGGCTGGGCCGTCTCCACCAACCAGGAGATGAAAGGCGCGGCCTCGACGAGAAGCTCGTATAGCTGATCCGTCAGCGGTGAGGCGGTGGTGCCTACAAGTCCAACCAGTTCCAGCGGATTGTCCTCTTGGCGGACAGCAATCGTCTGGCCTGATGGCCCTTCGTTTTCACGCGTCCAGGACGAGCTTTGGAGGCGAATCACATCATATGAGCTCGATGCGCGCTCGAGGATCTCCGAGAGCCTGTCCAAAGGCTTGCCCGAGGCCGTCATTGGAGACCATGCACCTTCAGCTCCGCGGATCACGAAGATCTCGCCGGAAGGAACAGCGTATTCCAGCAGCCGGAACACACGTCGGTACACTCGGTCAGCCCTTCTGGACAGCCATCCTTGCCTTGTCCTTGACGGCGTTATACTGTATCGCGGCCGAGGCGGCCCGGCAACCGGAAGCGTGAGTCTCTTGGATACGAACCAACCGGGCGGCCCTGGTTTGCGATAATCTGCGGGCTGACGTGGAAGGATCTTCGACGCTTTCCATCCATTCTCTCAAGACCGGCGACCGTCGGGCGTTTGCTCAGATGGTTGAAGAGTATTCGCCAAGGCTCTACCGCCTGAGCCTGCGGATGCTCGAGGATCCTCAGGAAGCCGAAGATGCACTACCGGAGACTTTCCTGCAGGCATTCCGTGGCATCGAAGGCTATGAGGGGCGCTCCTCCCTCGGGACATGGCTGTACCGGATCGCGGCCAATCAGGCTCTGATGCGACTGAGACAAAGGGATCCCGAGATGGTGTCGGTCGAAGAGCCGCTTCCCGGGGCCAACGGCGAAGAAACTCCTCTGGATCTCAAGGACTGGTGTTGCCTGCCGGAAGAGGATTTCATGACGGCAGAGGCTCAATCCCAACTCGACCGGGCCATGGGCAGCCTGTCCAGCGCGTTGAGAGCCGTCTTCGTCCTGAGAGACATCCAGGGCCTTTCGACGGCCGACACCGCCGAAATCCTGAACCTCTCGGAGGGGGCCGTCAAGACTCGCCTCATGCGGGCCCGGCTCCATCTGCGAAACAGCCTGTCGGAATACTACGATGAGCGCGTGGACGAGGCGGGATGATGACTGAGCGAACCCCGGCCTGCGATGACCTGCTGGATCAACTGTCGGAGTACCTCGACGATGATGCCAGCGAATCTGTATGCAAAGCGATTGAGGAACACATGGCCGGATGCGAAGACTGCACAGCCATGGTCAATACGCTGCGAAAGACAATCGATCTCTACCGCGCGCAGTCATCCGAAGGTGTCCTCCCGGTGGAAGTCCGTCTGCGCCTCTTCCGCCGCCTCGAGCTGGAAGACCTGCTCGACACGCACGCCAACTTGGACTGAGCTGGGCGCCCGGACGCGATCGCGCCTTAAAGCCGGCTCGGTGCCTGGGCTCTCTCCCCACCCCGGCAGGAGGATCTCCATCTCTGCTGCGCATCGGTCAAGAGTCCACTCTCAACCTGGTGGCAGCTTGCCGCGCGTCGTCGGCCGTTGCACTGGGTGGCTACACGCAGCCCTGGAGTTGCTCCCGATTGACCCTGCAACAGATATCAACGACAATCCGGCCGAGTCGCGCCAAATGGAGAACGCAATATGGTCGCAAGAGTAAGATGGAGCGAGGGCCTATCGTTCACAGGCGAAGCCGAAAGCGGCTTCAGCGTCAAACTCGGGGGCGACTCTTCTGTCGGCGGTGCGGATGACGGCTTTCGTCCGATGGAGTTGATCGCCGTCGGGATTGCCGGCTGCACAGCAATGGATGTCATATCGATCTTGACGAAAAAGAGACAACGGGTATCGGCCTTCGAGGTGTTGGTCCACACGCGCAGGGCGCAGGATCACCCCAAGGTTTTCACCGAGATCGATATCGAGTATGTCGTAGCTGGGGAGCAGGTCGAAGAGGCAGCCGTCCAGCGCGCGATCCAGCTCTCCGAAGAACGCTACTGTCCGGCGCTCGCCATGTTTCGAGAGGTGGCGCCCCTGAACCTCACTTACCGCATCGAGGACAGCGGCAGGTAGCTCGATTGGCAGGGCCACGCCCAGGCCTGTAACGCCGCCACCCCTGCAGATCAGCCTGCGCCCAGATCCACAGCCTCGGAGAACCTCCGGATAGCTGCCTGGTGCTCCTCCGGGCCCTTAAGCCCGCTCTCCATCGTATTCAGGACGAAGTCATTCACACCGGCGGCTTGCCAATCCCGGATCAGGCTTTCCCATACCGTCGCGTCACCTTCGTCGTACGGCAGACGCGCCTCGACGACGAATTCGTCTCGTGTGCGTCCCGCTTCGGCAAGTGTGCGATCCAACACCTCCAGCCCGGCCAGGGCGTCTTCGGGTTTTCTGAAGTTCATGATCCATCCATCACCGATCCGGGCCGCTCGGCGGACCGCCGGCTCAGCACGTGCGCCGAAAAGGATCGGGATTGGTTGCTGGATGGGCATGGGATTGAGCCCGGCATCGTCAACACGATCCCAGCGTCCCGAGAACTCCACCAAAGGCTCGGTCCAAAGCCTGCGTAGCAGCTGAACCTGCTCCTCGATCCTTCGGCCCCGGGTGTGGAAGTTCTGACCGAGCGAAATGTATTCGATCTCGTTCCATCCCAGCCCGACGCCCAGACGCATGCGGCCCTTGCTCAGGACGTCCAATGTCGCGGCCTGTTTTGCCACAACAGGCGTCTGCCGCTGCGGCAGGATCAAGATGCCGGACATGAACCCGATCCGTTCAGTGACCGCGCTGATATACCCGAACAGGACAAAGACCTCCTGGAAGGGCGTCTGGTATGTGTAGCGCCCCCTCCAGCCGCCAGGCCGGTCCGGGTTGGCTCCCAGGACATGATCGTAGGCTTCGATGTGGGTGAAGTTGAGCGACTCGGCAAGCTGCGCGTAGTCGCGCATCGCGGCAGGGTCGTTTCCGTATTCGTATTGGGGGTAGATCACTCCCACCTTCATCGACAGCGTCTCCTTCAAGGCGATTTGTGTTGCGCGTAACAGTGTACCATCGGGTCTTGGGTTCGCTGCCGATGATACCAATCCCTATTGCGCAGCGCGGGAAATGGCGCGCTGCGGCCTCATGTCTTGAACTGCGGCTTCGAAGCGTCTGGGCTGAACGTTTTCGATAGGATTGTGCGAATGAAGGAAAGCGCGTTTGTGACGCAGTACGCGCAGTCTTGGATCAGGTCAGAGTGAAATAGGTGTAGTGGTACTGGATCTTGCCGTCTTTGAGACTGAGGGTATCGTTCCCATCCCGGACGCTTCCCCGCTCGCTTGTGGCGTTCCAGGTGAAATGCGTGGTCCGACCGGCGACATGCTTCCCAGTAAGTTGGAACGTCGCGCCAGGCAGCAGCTGGCCGAAGAGCTGAGTGTACCAAGCCTGGATCGCCTCCACGCCGACAGCAGTTCGGGCACCGGTGACGTGGGCAGCATCTTTCAGGTACATGGCCGGAACGAAACCGACGTCATGTGAATTCAGATTGCTGATGAGCTCATCAGGGATGGCCTCGCCCGGCGGCTTCGGCGACCAATCGAAATCGGCCACCGCGTCCCACAGGTCGAGTTGATTGGAACGCGTGGCGTAATCCCAACTCCAGGCGTTCATGCCCAACATACGCAGTTCGAGAGCCTTCCGGCCGAAGAGCGTGATATCGTCGACCGTCGGCCTCCAGCCTCCGATCGAATACGTCGGCGCTGTGGGTATGACCGGCCTGGAGGGATGGAGCGCGGAGAATTGATCGAAGCTCATCTGGAGTTGTTCGTCGGGGTTGTGGGCGCCTTCGAAATATACCTGGGGCATGGCATAGTCGCAGGCCTGCAGGAACTCGGCGTATGGCAGTTGAGAGTGACGTGCAGGATAGCGAAACGTGCTCAGGGCCATCGGAAGGTTCGGGAGCGCGGCGCGCAATTCACTCATGTAGCGCTTGGCGGCCAAACGTTTCCCTGGCTTCTTGTATTCGATCTCCGCGTCGATCACGTAGCCGTCAACCCCCAACTCGCGCACGCGGTCGATCCCCAGCCGCGCTTCGCCGACGGGGTCATCGCCTCTCACGTAGTGCCAACCCCACACATCGATCCCGGCCTCATGGAAGGCCTCCAGCACCGGCGGGACGAAGTCGACTTTGGTCTTGTAGTCGTAGTTGTAGGCCCAGTTGGCTCCATCTGCGATCTTGATCAGCACGTGGGTCAGGCCTGCCGCACGGGCGCGTTCAACCATGACTACCGGGTCGCCCCGGTCGCAGTACGGGATTTTCCAGATGAAATAGCCCTTACCTTCGAGGGAGTACATCAGCGACGCGCCTCCGGCTCGAGCCACGCGCCGGAGCCGATCGGGAGGCGCCTGCCCGAGTCAGTCGGCCCCGTTCGGAGGCTTGTCTCGATCGCCGGGCTTCCGCATGTCTTTTCCGGCGCGCTCTCCCTTCCCCCCGCGCGCCAATGACCCGGCTCGCCGGACTGCCCCCGGCCCGTACTTGGCCCGTATCGCGTCGATTGCATCCAGTAGGCGCTCATCGTGCTCCCACGACCGATCGAATAGACCAAGCTGGCGCAACTTCGGCCCGAGCTCGCTGACCCCGACGCCCAGCAAGCGAACCTGCCGCCCCCGTTCCCAGACCTTCTCGAATAGCTCCAGGGCGGCATGATAGATCTCGCCGTCCTGGTCTGTCGGCTGGGCCAGCCTCACCTGTCTGGTGAGGGTCTTGAAATCCGCCCACCGAACCTTGATCCGGATCGTCCGTCCTGCAAGAGAGGCGTCGCGCAACCTGCTGCCAACCTCGTCGCTCAACGACCTCAGCGTCTGCTGGAGGTGCGATTCGTCTGAGACGTCCCGGGCGAACGTGGTCTCGTTCGACAGTGAACGTGGCTCATGGTACGCCACCACCGGGCTGTCGTCCGATCCTCTCGCCCGTGCTGCAAGTTCCGGGCCACGCTCGCCGAAGATCTGCTTCAAGCGATAGGGCTCCATCGCCGCCAGATCTCCTATTCGGGACACTCCCAGGTCGGCCAGGCGTGCCTGGGTCTTCGGTCCGACGCCCCAGAGCATGTTGACCGGCAACGGCGCCAGGAAATCAGCCTCCCCGCCGGCGGGGACCACGATTAAACCGCGAGGCTTTCCGATCTCTGTGGCAATCTTCGCCACCAGCTTGCTGGAGGCAACACCCCATGACGTCGGCAAGTCGTGCTGTGCCATGATATCAGCCTGCAGCCGCCGGGCGATCTCTTCCCCCGGTGTCGGATCATCGCTGACGTCCATGAACGCTTCGTCGATAGAGATCTGCTCGACGACGGGCGCCGCGTCCCTAAGAATCTCCATCACAAGCCTTGAGTACTCGCCATAAGTTCCATGTCTTGATCGGACGATGATCAGATCCGGGCATTGCCGGATCGCCTGCGCGGTGGGCATTGCCGATCTGACGCCGAACTTGCGCGCGGCATACGAAGCCGAGGCCACGACGCCCCTCCCGTCCGGGGTCCCGCCGACGATGAACGCACGACCCCGCAAGTCGGGGTCAAGCTTCTCTTCGACCGAACAGAAGAAGGCATCCAGGTCTACGTGAAGGATCTTGCGGGCCATGCACTGCTCCGGCTACGTTGTGCGCCGCACGTGCCTTGGATGGGAGCGCTTGTTCTGAGAAAGCTGATTATGTGTACCCGGGGATGAAGCGCACTGAGAAGCGGCGCATATGCTCGTTGGCACGATGGCTCACACCACGTCGGCAGGAGCGCCCCCGGAATCAGTGTCCGAATAGGATGATGGGCCTTCGTGCAATCGTCTGGCCAGCCCGACGGCTTGCTCTCGAGTGTTCACTTCCCCGGCAGCCTGCGCTTCTCGAACCGCCGCCAGGAGGTGGCCCAACTCCGGCCCGGGTGGGACACCCAGGATATCGCCAAGTTCGTCGCCCGAGAGAAGGCGGGGCGGGTGCAGCCACTCACCCTCAAACCACGCCTCGAAGAGGGCGCGGACGACATCCACCCGCCGTCGCCAGACATCCTGAGGGATCGGCGGCACGTACATCCCTAATCGATCGGCCACGGACAGCAGCCCGATATCGATCCCGGCCTCACCCGTTTGGTCGAAGTAGCGATAGATCGACCGCCGCGTGATCTGACGAGCGCGATCCAGCGCTGCCGGCAAGTCATGGCAGCGGACGACAGTGACCAGCCTTGCGATCTCGCGCGCACTCAGCCTGAGCTTGCGCGCCCGCTCGCGTATCATGGCGGCGGAGGATTCTTCGTGTCCGGGGAAACGGATTCGACCGTCGTCGGCAATCGTACTCGCGTGGGCTTTCCCGACATCGTGAAAGAGTGTCGCCAGGAACAGAAGTTGTCGGACCTGTCTTCCCGGCGTTGGGCTGGCGCTCAGATGGTCGCCCAGCTCGGATCGGAAGCGCCCCAGTTTTAGACTGACCTCGGCCAGCGTCATCCTTGAAGCAATCTCAGCATCATGAGACGGTCGAAGGACCGCCATCACACGGGTGAGACACTCGAGGACCGCCAGTGTATGCTCGAAGGCGTCGTACGCATGCGGAGGCGACTGGGCCACACCTCGGATATTCGTCACCTCCGGAAGTATTGCGGTGAGCAAGCCCAGATGGGCCAGTGTGCGTATCGGCCCCACCGGATTCTCCCCGCCCAGGATCCGGAAGAGTTCGTCTCGCACGCGTTCCACAGAGACAGTCTGCAGCGCCTGGGCGGCCGCCTCAACCTGGCGAAGGGTGTCCGCCTCAATACGATAGCCCAGGTCAGCGGCGATGCGGATGGCTCGGAGGCTGCGAACTGGGTCTTCAGCGACCGCCCGTTCGCTGCACGCCCGAAGGATCCCGTCCTTGAGATCGCGCACCCCGCCCGTCGGATCGATCAAACGGTCGGGTTCGGCCAGATCGATTCCGAGTGCGTTCACGGTGAAATCTCTGGCTCGCAAATCGTCTTCGATCGTACCGCCCCGCAGAACGGCGAAGTCGAGGATCCACGGTTCGGGGCTGTTGCGTTCGAGCAGAACCCGCCCTGTACCTCTCTCCCGATCCAGGTCGTAATAGTCGCCCCCGAGCTGATCCGCCATTCTGCGCGCCAGACGACGTGCATCCCCGGCCACGGCGAAATCGGCGTCAAACGTTCTGCGCTGGATCAGGTGATCTCTGAGCGCCCCGCCGACCAACCATACCTGGCTGTCTCTTGTCAGGCGGACCAACGTCTGCCAGATCGATTCGGGGAGCGGTTTAGGAGATGACATGGAACTGGAGTTTAGTCCGGCTGAAGGTATTTGTCCGGCTGAACCACGCCGATGAAAGGCAGGTTTCGGTAGTACTCATCCAGATCGAGGCCGTACCCGAAGACGAACTTGTTGGGGATGGTGAAGCCGCGGTAGTGAATGGGCACGACCGCTTCCCGCCGTTCGGCCTTGTCGAGCAAAGCGCACACCCGCATGCTCTTCGGTTGGCGGGTGTTCAGCAGCTCGAGGATCGAAGCGATCGTATTCCCGCTATCGATGATGTCCTCGACGAGGAGCAAGTTGCGCCCTTCTACGGCTGTCGTGAGATCCAGCGTGATGCGCACTTCACCGCGCGAGCTCCGTGCTCCGACGCCGTACGATGAGACGGCCATGAAGTCGATGGCGTGCGGGATGGTCAGCGCCCGCATCAAGTCTGTCAGGAACATCACCCCGCCGCGAAGGACGCAAATCAGAAGCAGTTCCTGTCCGACGTAATCTCGACTGATCTCGGCTCCGAGCTCAAGCACTCGAGCCTGCAGCTCATCTTCCGTGATCAGAATATCCTGGAGGAACTCTGTGTAGTCTTTCATCGTCAATCCCGTAGGACTTCATGATGGGCCCGACAGCGCGCTTCATAGAGTTCGCTCGCCCCGACGACAACAACGGGATCGTCGTAGCGCGCTGGTTGACCATCGATCAGTCGTTGGGTTCGCGAGGCGGGTTCTCCGCAGACCATGCAGATCGCCTGCAACTTGTCGACCCGCTCGGCCTCGGCCATGAGCTGAGGCATCGGGCCGAATGGTTCTCCGCGAAAATCCGTGTCGAGTCCGGCGACGATCACGCGCAAACCTCGCTGGGCCAATTCCTGAGTGACCTGGATCACGTCCGGGTGGAAGAACTGCGCCTCGTCGATGGCGACGACCGTCGTGTCGCTGACCAGGCGGTCGAGGATTGACCGGGCCGACTCGACCGGTGTCGCCTCGAACTCACTCCCGGCGTGCGAAGTGAGTTTGCCGACACCGAAGCGCGTATCGAGGCTCGGTTTGAACACCTGGACCGCCTGTTTGGCGATTCGAGCCCTTCGCAGGCGACGGATCAGCTCATCCGTCTTACCGCTGAACATGGACCCGGTGATGACTTCGATGCTGCCTGAGGTATGGGGCATGTGCCTCCTGCGGGGGTATAGGATTGGAGGAGCACCGGGGCGTACTGCTTCCAGTCTACACCAGCCCCTGCGCCGGGAAAACCACAGGACTGGCCGGGCGGCGATTCTTGGAGACGGATCCAACGGATCCCCATCCGCCGGGGGCAGCTGGCGAATCCTGTTGAGATCAGCTGAGCTTGCGAGAAGAAGGCGCGGGTGTGATCCCGCGCCTGATTGGCGTTCTGTCAGTTTGTCCCGCGGATCTGGTAGCTAGGCCGTTTCGGCCGCCTCCGGGAGCTGGAAGCCGCGTTGGCGAAGCCGGCGCTTCAGGTCGACCAGACTCTTCCGGCCGAATCCCTCGATCGCCAATAGCGCATCATCCCCCTCGGCCATCCGCTCGAGGGCCTGGCCGACGATCGTGATCCCGGCGTTGGTCAACGAGGCCTCGGCGCGAGTCCCCAGCTCAAGGGCCGCGATCGGCAGATCGGGAGAGGTGCGGGCCTCTTCGCGCGCCTGCTGCTCCTCGATATACTCCTGACGGGCCTGGAGCTTCTTGTAGAAGCGATCGACCTGACCCTCGGTATCGACAATCCGCTGCTCGCCGGTGTAGAACGGGTGACACTCGGAGCACACGTCTGTGTGTATCTCTTCGACCGTCGAGCCCGTGTGCCAGGTGTTGCCGCAAGCGCAGATGACAGTTGCATTGGGAAAGTACTTCGGATGAATACCTTGCCTCATGTTCGCGCATCCTTTCCCCGTAGCGTATGCGCCCCGCCCTACGGCGGCTGATTCCCGGGGACGGAACTCAGCCTGCCTGATGACCGGACGCAGTGGTTCCTGATTCAGGCCGGGATGACGTTGACCCTTTTCCGGCCGCCTCTGGCGAAGTCGAAAGAGACGAAACCGTTGCTTGTGGCGAACAGCGTATCGTCACCCCCGCGGCCGACGTTCAGGCCGGGATGGATCGCCGTGCCGCGTTGCCGGACAAGAATACAGCCCGATTGCACGGCCTCGCCGGCGTATTTCTTCACGCCCAAGCGCTTCGATTGACTGTCGCGTCCATTGCGGCTTGAGCCGCCACCTTTTTTGTGTGCCATCTCAGCCTTCTCCGCTATTCCTTGTCGACCGCTTTCTTCCTGGTGGATTTCTTAGCGGTCGATTTCTTGCTCGCCGACTTGGACGTCGTTTTCGTCCCTTTGGCGCTCGTCTTCTTTGTCGTCTTGCTCTTTGTAGCGGTCTTGCGAGCCCGCGGCGGCTTCTCTTCGACCGGGGCGCCGGCTTCGGCATCCGCCTCTTGCGTGGCCCGACCGGCCGCCTTGCCCGGGATCGTAATCTCCTGGATTTCGACCTTGGTGTATTGCTGCCGGTGGCCTTGCTTGCGTCGGTAGCGTTCCTTCGGGATGTACTTGAACACAATCACTTTGGGGGCCCTGACATGGCCGAGGACCTTCGCAGAGACCATGGCGCCTTCGACGTACGGCGTTCCCACGCTAACCTTTGAGCCGTCGCTGACGAGCAGGACCTCCTTGAACTCGGCTTTGACACCGACGTTCAGTGGAAGATGATCGACCTCGACCGTCTCGCCCGGACGGGCGACGTACTGTTTCCCGCCCGACTCAAACATGGCATATTCCATGTGATTCTCTCCAGCTTCGCTTCGCCGCCGCGCCAGCCAATTCGCCACGAGGCCGGACGGCGGGGAAGTTGGCGATTCATACGTCCGCCCCAACCTGGAGTGGTGGGGCAGGCTCGAGGATTATAAAGGTCGAGTGGGGCCTTGTCAACGGTCGGGA
>CAZGRL010000022.1:0-47739 GCA_964528155.1 uncultured Anaerolineaceae bacterium | reverse complement strand
GAGGACTCGGTTGAGCAAACTCGCCGACGATCCAGGCCGCGCAGCCAGGTCGCACGCGAACGCTGTCCTGCCGAGGAGATATGCTGAGGAATATCGGGGGATGCGAAAGGGAGCATTCGGATCGCTAGGACGATCCGTCCCGATCACTCTGAAGCGCCAAGGCTGCGGCCTCGTCGAGGGTCAGTTTCCTCCCGGCCTCGTAGGCGGTGGAGAAGGCATCTGCGGTCATCCCGTTCTCGACGGCCATCCGATAAGCATCGAAGACCGGCTGGTCGCCCACCTGAGGGATCAGGCCGTAGCGCTCGAGCAGTTCATCCGAGGCGCCGAGCAACTGAGCGGCGCGCTCAACCTCACCCAGGGCCGCCAGCGGGCCCGCCATGGCCAAGATGGCGCAGACCATTTGCGGCACGTGCGCGGGACCGATCACCGTCTTCAGGCCATCCAAGATCAACCCTTTGGCTCCGACAGCGTCGCCTTCATCGAGAGTGAGAAACGCCAGGTTGCACAGATTCATCGACTCTCGCAGGGTGTCGCCTTGCTTTCGGGCAAGATCGAGCGCTTCTGTGTAGGCGGTCCTGGCGCGTCGGGAGTCGCCGACCGAGCGGGACAGCTCTCCAATGACGTTGTAGCCCTGGGCGATTCCCGGCATGTCGTCCAACTCCCAGAGCAGGCGCATGCCTTCCTCGCACGCTTCCATGGCATCTTCGTACTCTGAGGGGACGCCGATGGACTGGGCGGCCAGCAGGATCAGGTTCCATCCCAACTCCCGTCTGTCACCGAGCCGCCGGTAGAGTTCGACCGCTCGGCGATACACCTGCTGCCCCCGCTCACGGACCCGTAGAGAAAAGCTGAGTGTCCCGGAAGCGTGATACACGGCGGCCTGGATGGCTTCGGGCGCGCCGGCAAGATTCTCCAGGGCGCGCGCCGTCCATTGCTCGCCCTCGTGCCAATGTCCTTGCCGATACCAGAAATGCCCGAGCCCTGCCACCAATCTCAAACCGAGCTCGAGCTCACCCCCATCGAAGGACCATGTCAGAGCCTCGCGCAGATTGGCGTGATCGCTTTCCAGCGCGCGTAGCCAGGCCATCTGCATCCCGCCGCCGCGCAGCTCGAGTCGGGCCCTCTCGACCATGTCGGCGAAATACGCCGCGTGTCGATGGCGCATTTGCTCGGCTTCCCCCGAGAGCTCAAGTTGCTCGGCGGCAAAAGCATGCACTGTCTCCAGGAAGACGAAGCGAGGTTCGCCTGAAGGATCCTCAATGACGGTCAGGAGACTTTTGTTCACAAGGGACTCAACCCCGTCAATCACGTCGATCGAAAGGCCTTCACCGCAGACTTGCCTAGCTGCTTCGATCGTCCGTCCACCCAGGAAGACGGAAGAGCGGGCAAGAAGCCGCTTCTCAGCTTCGTCGAGCAATGCGTGGCTCCAGGCCATCGTAGCCTGCAGAGTCCGCTGACGCTCCGGCACACCGCGCAAGTCGGTCGAGAGCGAGGTGAGACGTTCTTCAATTTCAGCTAAGACGCTTTCCAATGGAAGGTGCCTGACCCGCGCCGCTGCCAGTTCGATCGCCAGTGGCAGCCCGTCCAGCCTGCAGCAGATGCGAGCCACCGTGGGCGCGGTCTCGGCGGTCAGCGAGAAATCCGATCGGACAGCCCGCACTCGCTCCACAAAAAGCGCCACCGCCTCGCTCGCCTGAGATGCTGACAACTCGACCGGGTCTTCCTCGCCTGGCAGGCTGAGCGGCGGGACCTCGTAGAGCTGCTCGCCATAGACCCGCAAGGCTTCCCGGCTGGTCACCAGGAGGGAGAGCTGCCCAGCAATCTGAAGGAGCTCGCCCAGCATCGGCGCCGCCTCGACGACTTGCTCGAAATTGTCGAGCAACAATAGCAGCCGCTTGCTCTTCAAGTACTGGGTCAGCGTCCCCAGCGCCGATTGACCCGGGGTTTCGCTGATACCGAGGGCGACCAGTACGGTCTGAGGTACGAGATCGGGGTCACGGATCGGCGCCAGATCAACGAAAGCGGCGCCGAATTCGAAGCGATCTACCAGGGCTCTGGCGGCGTGCAGGGCGAGGCGCGTCTTGCCTGTCCCACCCGGCCCGGTCAGTGTCACCAGTCGGCCTTCGTGGATCAGACGCCGGACGTCGGCCAGTTGCGCCTGTCGGCCGACAAAGGACGTAAGCTGTGCCGGGAGGCTGTGCACCAGGGTGGTCGCAATCGGCGTCGACCGAGCGGGTGGGCGATCAAGCAACTGTCTCTGGTCGGCAACCGCCACCGCCTTGGTCCGGCTATCGACCCCCAGTTTTCCGTAGATCTGCCGGTTGTACCACTTGATGGTCTCGGGGCTGAGGACCAAGCGCTCGGCGATGTCGCGGTTCGAGAGGCCTTCGGCGATCAGGCGAAGGATCTCGTGCTCCCGCTCGGACAGGGCCTCGACCAGGTCGTTTTCCACAGCCACCGTTTGACCGACGGCGGCGCCCGTGGCGCCGCACATTCTCGCCTATCTTAGTCTCAATTCCGGTCATCGGTCAACGTCGACCCGCTTTTCGGGCGCAGGTCGGAGATCTCTGGCCACAGGAACACCTCACATCCTCCGCCCTCCTACCCCCTTGCCCCGGCCTTGAGACTGCCTCGATGCCTCACTGTCTTGCCCTGCGGAGGGAGAGCAGAGCCAAAGCAAGGGGCCCGGGCAGCTTTGCTGCCCGGGCCCCTTGCTTTGGCTCTGCTTGAGGGAGTCGGTCGTGCCCACCAGCCGCTTTGGCGCACCATCGGTTTGCTGGAGCTGCAACCATTGGTAGGGCTCAGGGACGGGCGTGGCCCAAAGCCGAGAAATTCCCTCTTGTTTCCCCACTTTTGGGGGATGACAACCACCCCGGTCGCCGGGTAGGCTTTCCACAGTAGAAGCCAAAATGAGGAGGAGAGCGATGAACCCAGTCTCCATCCAGCATGTTTATGGAGCCGAGAGCGGTCAGCGGGCCAGGCAGATCGCCGAGATTCAGCTGATCAACCAGGCGTACCCCAGGCGGGACCGGTCGACCGAAGGGTCACGGGCCTCCTCCGGTGGTCGGCTGAGTTGGGTGCGAGGGATCACTCGCCGCCTTCACGCATGGATCCCCTTACGACAGCCCCGGCTGGTCAACCCGGCCGACAGCAAGCAAGCCCCAAGTTGAGCCGACACCGAACGCCTTGAATTCTCTGGAGCCCACGCCCTGTCAAGCCCTTTCCTGCTGCGCCGGGAATATCCGGCAACGCGTTGGGCCCGTACCTGGTGGCCTGCGGCGGCCGAGGGCCCGGCTGCATCGCCTAGCTCGCCAGGGGACGACGCTCGCCCGAAGTCCCGCGCGGTGAATGGGGCCAGACCCGCCTGGTGCTTACCTGTCCTCCTGACCTCCCCCTCTCCAGCAATCTCCACGCATCACCCTGCCCCACTGACCTAAGGCGCCGGTCCTGCGTGTCCCGCCTGAACCATTGAACGAAGCCGGGTGAAGGACAGAAGGTCGCGCGCGGAAGTGGACCGATATCCTCCTTTCCATTGACTTCAAGCCCATGCGTGATAGAATCGCTTATGACTGTATGGTCAGAATGGTCATACAGATATAAGCCGTTGCCATGCCAAGAGCATTCACCGAGCGCGAAAAGCAACTGATCCTCAGGCGCCTCCTCGCCGCCGGCCGAAAGATGTTCTCCACGCAAGGCCTGAAGAAGACGACGGTCGAGGGGCTCGCCAATGCGGCCGGGATCTCCAAGGGCGCCTTCTACATCTTCTACCCTTCCAAGGAAGCGCTCTTCATGGACGTCATCGAACAGGCGGAACTGCAATTCCGCCGGGAGTTGTTGGCCGAGATCGACCTGCCGGGGTCCTCCCCTCGGTCCCGCCTGCTGGCCGTCTTCAGAAAGGCCTTTGCCCTCGTGAAGACCATCCCTATCTTGGAATTCTTGACCGGCGGCGACATCGATCTCCTCTTTCGCCGAATCCCGGAGGAGAAACTTCAGGAGCACCTTGCCAGCGATCGACGATTCTTCGAAGAGTTGATCACTCGCTGCAAAGACGCAGGCATACCCATCCAAGCCCGGCCCGAGGAGATCAGTGAATTGCTGTATCCGCTCGTGATGGCCGTCCTGCATGACGATGCCTCCAGCCCCGTCCGCCTCGGAGGCAACGTCGATTTGCTTCTGGAGCTCGTCGCGGCTTTCTGTTTGGGCGAGGTGGGAGCTGAGATGCACAGCCCGGATCAGCCCGCGCCTCGACGGAGGAAGGCAGCGCACCAATGAACTTGTCGATCGAGACGGAGAACCTGGGGAAGCGCTACAAAGACGTGACGGCCGTCAAGGACCTCTCGTTGCGGGTGGCTGAGGGGGAGATCTACACCTTTCTCGGGTTGAACGGCGCAGGCAAGACGACCACGATCCGCATGTTGCTCGGAATGATCAAGCCCACCACAGGTTCTGCCACAGTCCTTCATACCAGGGTTCGATTGGGCCGACTGGAGCCGTGGGCTTCGGTCGGATACCTGGTCGAAATACCTTACGCGTATCCCGAGTTGAGCGTCTACGAGAATCTGGAGGCCGCCCGCCGTTTGCATCCGGGTACCGCGCCTGAGGCCGTTGGGGGGATCATCGAACGCCTGGGGCTGGCGGTCTACGCAGACCGCCGGGCCGGCACGCTCTCCCAGGGCAATGCGCAGCGGCTGGGGCTGGCGAAAGCCTTGCTGCACGATCCCATGTTGCTCATCCTGGATGAGCCGGCCAATGGTCTCGACCCGGCCGGGATCGTGGAGATCCGATCACTCCTTCTCGAACTCACCCGACAGAAGGGCGTGACGATCTTCATGTCCAGCCACATCTTGGCAGAAGTGTCCCGCCTCGCCCGACGCATAGGTATCATCCACGAAGGCCGTCTACTGCAAGAACTCGACGTCGACGAACTGGAGCGCAACCGGCGCAAACGGCTCCTGATTCGGGCGCGAGATGTGGAAGCGGCCCATCGGGTGTTGTTGGCTGCCGGGCACACAGCCGAAGTCCTGCAAGACGGCACCATTGAGTTGACAGAAGCGTCCGCGGTCGCCCGTCCCGATGAAGTCAATCGTTTGCTGGTGCAGGATGATGTTCCGCCTACGTCGCTCGTGGTGGAGGAAGAGGAACTTGAGAAGTACTTCCTCAGGCTTGTGGGGTTGGAAGGGAGCGCGCGATGAAAGTTCTCGCGGACATGGTCTGGATCGAGTCGCGCAAAGTCTTCCGCTCGAGGATGCCGGTGTTTACCGCTCTCGGCTCGGCGTTGGTCCCCCTGGGGATAGGGTTTCTTGTTTTTCTCGCCAGGAACCCCGAGCTCTCGCGAAACCTGGGCCTCGTGGGGGCCAAAGCCGACCTGACGGCATACTACGCGACAGACTGGACATCCTACATCGGGTTGATGGCCATGATCATCGCAGCAGCCGGTTTCTTCCTGTTCGTGTTGATCATCAGCTGGGTCTTCGGCCGCGAATTCACCGACGGTACCTTGAAGGACATGCTCGCCGTCCCAATTCCTCGATCGAGCATCCTTCTGGCGAAATTCATCGTGGTTGGAGTCTGGTCGGGGGTCCTGACCGTGGGGATCTTGGGCCTGGGCATCGTCCTGGGCGCCATGGTCAATCTTCCGCATGGATCGATGGACGTTGCTCTGCAGGGCGGAGGCCGCATCGCGATCACGGCGTGTATGGTGTACGCCGTCGTTGTGCCGTTTGCGTTTCTCGCCAGCGTGGGAAGGGGCTATCTGCTACCCCTCGGAGCTGCGGTCCTGGCATTGATCCTGGCCAACCTTCTTGCCATCGCTGGATGGGGTGATTTCTTCCCCTGGGGCATACCGGGGATGTACACGCAGGCAGACAGCCCCCTGCCTTCCGTCAGCTATCTGATTGTCATCCTGACCGGACTTGCGGGTGTTCTTGCGACATATCTTTGGTGGAAGTACGCTGACCAGAGTCGCTGAGCGATCGTCGCAGTCGAACGCTATAGCCAGGCAGGCTTTTGTGCGTGGGCAAGGCTCGATCTCGCCGAACTTGCCTGGCCCTCAGGGGATGGATTCGGCCAACATTACCCGACCCTCCAGATAGCCAGGTGCTGCACGGCGAACGCCGCTCTAGACGTCGTGCAACGACCCCTTTGGGCGGGTAAATGGCGAAAGGCGGCTAGTCTGTGAGTTGCCCCCTGGGCCGCCGCATCACAACCTACACTTCAAGCGTGGCGGGGGCCCGGCGATACGCCGGGCCCCCGGTTATTGGGCGTCCCCTTGGAGGGAGTGTCCATCCCCCTTTGCCTCAAAGGGGCGACCTGATGGTCTGCTTCTGATGGGCAGCCCCTTGACGATATGCAATCTATAGTGTACTCTATGACTAATATAATTGCTTCTGGGTCCTATATATATTCCATCTGGCTGTCAGGATGTGGACATCATGTCAGGAAGGAAGCTCAAACTGGCCAGGGTTGAGAACGACCTCACCCAGGCGGAGCTGGCTGAGAAAGTGGGATGTACTCGCCAGACGATCGGCCACATCGAGGCCGACAGATTCAATCCTTCGCTCAAACTCTGCCTTGCCCTTGCCAGGGCCCTGAACAAGACGCTGGACGATCTCTTCTGGACAGAGGAAGGAAGCTATGAGCACCGACGAAAGAATCAGCTCGACTAAGAGAAGCATCGCATCACAGGGGTTCGGGATCTGGTACGTCTTGATGCTCGCCTCCCTGCTGTACAGACAGTTCTATCTGCGCCAGACGATCGATCAATACTGGGACATCGCCGTCACGTTTTTCGTCGGAGCTCTCTTTGTGTCCTTCTCGATCTTCTCGCGCGGCGCGGTGTATGAGAACAAGATCACTCGGTCCTTCAAGTGGTCCGCACTAACGATCTTGCTGACAGTCCTCGCTGTTTCATACTTGCTTGGGAATATCACGTCCCTTGCGGAGCTAATGGTGACGGCCGTTTCGGCTGCGATCGGGATGGCCTTCGTGGCCATCCTCTTCTATCTTGTATACCGGCGCTGGGAGAGGAGCATTGAGGCTCATTGAGGCGATGAACCACGCCGCTGGTCGTCTAGCAGCGCCGCTTCAGGCCGGGCTCACCTCCCCTCCGCGACCGTTCGACTCTTCTGGTGAGAACACGACCGCAGGCATCGTATCCAAGAATGTTTGGATGATCTGCTCGGGCTCGCGCTTGCCTCCCCCCTCGACCAGCACGTCCAGTTCCTTGAACGCGGCCGGATGGCGTTTGGCGTAGACTTGAAGATGGGCCTTCGCCTCATCTTTCGACAGCATCCTGGCAATCGCACGGTACCTCTTCGACCCCACCGTGATGGTGACATGCGGGTCAGCCAGGATATTCTCGTACCAGTCGGCCTTCTCCCCCCAGGCTGCCATGACGACGACGGATTTTCCCCGCGGGTCGTAATCGACAACCTCAATGACGACGCGCCGGATGATCCCCGAACGCCGGCCCCGGTGTTCGAGATACACGAAGCGCTTGCCGAGCAGGAAGCCAAGGTACATCCGGTAAAGCAGGATGGGCGCGCGCAGGGCAAGGCGCATCACTCCCTTGGGATGGTGGATTCGGATGCCCCTCTGCTGATCTGGATGAGATTCGTGATCGGTCAATGCACCTCTTGCGACGTGCGTACACGTCACACCTGGAACGGGTGGAACTGTGCGCCTGCGATTTCTCAACGTAGGTGTGGCGCTAGCTCTGGTCGGGACTGTCCGGATTGACGACCATCGGACCGCTCCCTCGTAGAAACAGGATCATCTCCCCGCCCTCGTCTGTGGAGGGGTTGGGTTCGCGATGGACCGTATGCGGGGGGACGTGGAAGAAGCTACCCGGGCCGACGGAGATGGCATCCTTACCATCTGAGCCACCCTCGAACCGGGCTGTCCCCGAGACGACGTATCCGAATACATCATGGTCACCGTGGTGATGCCAGCCGGACGTCGTTCCAGGCTCGACTCTTGAGCGAAGAACTTGAACACCATCTTCTTCGAAGGCAAGGTGTCTGGTCATGCCCGGGCTCGCCGCCCCTTCTCGTAGTGAGTCTTTCTGCGCGGCCTCTAGATTGGGCATGGCTGTACCTCCTCTCTACATGATGAACCGACATCCTTGCGGGTAGGTGCCTCCGGAATGTATCCGGGCCAATCCGCATGGAACCATTGAGCGTTCTGGATCGAAACGCGCACGCGCTCGTTTCCCCGGACAGGAGGACACGCAGTGGACCGCGACCGGCATGAGTGTCGATCGGGTGTCCTTTGGCGCTGCGGAGCCTCAATCCCCCAGCGTTCGTGACCGACGGGCAACCGTCGAATGCTAGCAGCGAGGGCGAGAGGGTTTGGTCCCGTGGCCCTCACTCCCACCGGGATTCTCGCCCTATCCGACAAGCCTACCGCTTCGACATTAGGAGAAAATGAGCCCTGATGGAAGCGGACTGTACCTTATCAACTCATCGGAACTGGGCACGATCCAAATCGATAAGCGCGCGGCTCACCGATTGGACCGACGAGTCACCACAGGCCCCTTACCAACCTTCGTGCCGATCGATCCAAGGGACGGACCAGAGTGTTCACCAGTGCCGACGTGGCCGCAAATCCTAGTGCGCAGGGCCTTCCCGCCCGGGATCGATCAACGACACGAGCTTCACTCTTTGCCCAGCTTGACTCTCGCCTGCCGATATTGGCGATCGCCGATCCATCGCACGAGCCACGGGAACAGCCTGTTCACCCTCCAGACAAGTCCGGCTTCACCTGGGAGAATGAAATAGCTCCGTCTCAGGAGACCTTCCACAAAGGCCTCGGCGACAGCCTGGGCTGTCATCACCTTCACGTTGCTTGAAAGCAGGGCGGTCTCTTCCGGCTTGGATCTGTTCTCGACCTCGAACCCGGGTGTGTCCGTGTCGGGAGGAAACAGAATCGAAATCTGGATGCCGTGGGGCTTCAACTCTTGCCGAAGTACCTCGGCCAGCCCGACGAGGGCGTGCTTCGTCGGCGTGTACGCCGCATATCCCATGATCCCCATGAAACCCAGCATCGAAGACACAAACGCGATGTGCCCACTGCCGGCATCGATGAAAGTAGGTAGCAGAAGTAGAGTCGGAACCAATTGCCCGTAGTAGTTTGTCTCCATTGAGTCTCGATAGTCGGCAAGCGACGTTTTCTGGACGTACTTGGGATATGCACTGCCGACCAGGTTCACCAGGTAATCCGGTACACCGCGTCGACCGACAAATTCAGTCAGGCGTGGGCGGAGGCGCTCCACATCAGTGGAATCGCACTCGATGGTGTCCACAAACTGCTCGTCATCCTGGATCAGGCCTCGGATTTCCCCGGCGGCGCCTTCAAGCGTTTCCGGATGCCGGGCGATGATGCACACGCTTCCCCCCATGGAGACGAATTCCCTGGCGGTCTCCTTGCCAATCCCTTTCGACGCCCCGCTCACGACCGCCGTCTTGAACCTCAATGGTCGCTGCCTGTACCGCCCTAATGTCGCCATCTCTGCCACCTCCACCGCGAAAGATCAGGATAGCGCCATATTCCCCGACCTACAACAGCGCCTGGGAGATGCACAGTCGCCTGTAAGATCACGAGAGCGGTGCAACCGGGAGGCCGTGATGGTATTACGAGTGGCACAACATCATCACGACGTCGCCCGAAGTCGTTCCGAGGAGACCGGCCGTTGAAGATGATGGCTTGTCGTCAGCAACCGGCGGGCCGGGGCCATCCGAAGGGGAGAGGGGATTGCCTTGGCGCTAGCGGAGCCTCCCTTTGGGGACCTTGATGCACAAAGCTCAGGCCGGTCTGCGCCATCCCTGCGCCGATCGCAACTCCCATCGCTGCGCCGATGCCGATTCCCAGCGCGGGGTTGTCAAAGAGCAGTCCCAACGGGATCCCAATTCCGACCGCCTTTCAGATCCCGCAGCGTAAGAGTGCGATTTTCCCGATCTGCGGTGGTGTCGCCACTCGACGAGTGCTCTTCGCCAGCATCAGGGATCATGGGTATGTTCCTTCATGCGGTCTGATAGTCCTGCAGCAGGCAGCTTCACCAGTACCAGCGCATCGGCCGGGAGGCTGGAGAAGCCGCCGGCGACCGCGTCATGACTGCGTATCCGTGATCGCCGGGGGGCTCCAGTTGTAGTGAGGCTTCTTCGAAGTCGCCTATCGCAGATGAAGCAGCTCGGATTGCCGGAACCCGATCGCGGTGCCAGCTACAGTTGGGATGTGCAATAGGGGCAGCGCGTCGCCTTGATCGGGATTGTCGAGATGCAGTGCGGGCACTCCTTTGTTGAAGCGGGCTCCGGGGCCTCTTCCTTGAGGGCTTCGAGCCGTTGGGCGGCCCTCACGATCAGGAAGATTACGGCGGCGACGATCAGGAAATCGACGAGCGTGTTTATGAACGCTCCGTAGTTGATCGTGGGAGCTCCCGCCTCTTGCGCCGCGGCCAGGGACGGGTACGTCGTCCCGGAAAGGTCGAGGTACAGACTGCTGAAGTCCACCCTTCCCAGGATCAGGCCGATGGGCGGCATGATGATGTCGTTCACAAAGGAGGTCACAATCTTCCCGAACGCCCCTCCGATGATCACGGCTACAGCGAGGTCGAGTACATTCCCCCGCATGATGAAGGCTCTGAAGTCTTTTAGCATGGGTGTCCCTCCGAGAGTGAAGTGAGTCTGTAAAGGCGTGATCGACGCGACAGCCCCGCAGGGCTGCAATCCTCAGACGATGGCGATGTTGTGTCGCCACGCTCGATGGCCTCGGGCTGTGAGCATTGGCTTGCGCAAAGGGAAAATGCCGTCACATTCGTCCGGTGGGCCCGGCCACGCGAGCCTCAAGCTGCCCGTCGAGGGCCCGCAAAGGCGCGCTAACCGACGCTGCGCGACCTATCCGACGCGTAGGCGATCTCGATCGCGGCGCGGGGAGAGAAGTTTGACTTCAGGTAGCTCAGCGATTGCTCGCGATCTTCGCGCCCTTCCCTCGCCGAGGTTATCCGTTCATGGAAGACGGCGATGTCTTCGATGATCCGTTCATATCGGTAGTATGCGATCGCCACGGGGTCGACCTTGGTCGGGCCGTATCCTTGGTAGAAGAGAGCCTGCTCCTCCTGGGGAGATCGAGCGTCCCCCCAGAGACCGGCACCGATGAACATCAGGTCTCGCTCTTTCGGTGCGAAGATCGGCTCGTCCCAGTCGACAATGTAGACCGCTCCGTCTTCAGTCACGATGACGTTGCCGGCATGGATGTCGGAATGGCAGAGTACACAGGCGGGCGAGACCGTCCTTAGCTGACCGGCGAGCCGTTCGGCGCGCCGCAGCATATCGAGGATCCGTTCCCGATTGCCCCTCATGAATGCCTTGAGATCGGCCACAAGCGAGTCGGCATGCGCGCCCAGGCTGAGGTTCTCCATGTATGTCGCCAGAGCCTCTCGCCAACGTGGGCCGAATGCCTCCCGTCGGATCCGGCTCGCCAGGGGATCGGGCACGCTTGTGCCGTGGATCACCCGCAGCACTCTGCCGAGTTCGCGCCACTGGCCATCCGAGAACTCAACCTCATAGCCATCCCGCCCCTCAACGAAAGGGAAGACGATCAGGGTGTAGGCATCCACGCCCGTCCACAGCTCGCCTGTGCTTGAGGTGAAAGGAGCGATTACATTCGCGACACCCTGATCTCTGAGAAGTCGGGTGAGCGCTGGTGTTGTCCCGTCGAAAGCGCCACACCTCAACTTGACGAAGAACGCCTCGCCGTCCCCGGTGTCTGCCCGATATGCCGCTGTGTTGCGATCGGCCCCGCGAGGGATGAATTCCAGCCGTTCGACGAACAGGTCATACTCGTCAGAAAGCGTCGAAAGGATTCTCTCATCAGGGAGATCGGGCTTCTCAAGCATCACCAGACGCTACGCTACCATTAGGGCCGTCAGAGGCGGAAGGTTGCTCAGGCCAGAATCGATCAACTCAACTGCTCACTCACTCGCGTGCACGCCGTCCATCGTCTGCCGTCCATCGTCCATCGTCAGTCCCCGGTCCCCCATCTCCGGTCAATGTCTTCGAAGAAGTCAAGCCACATATGGCCGGTCGTCATATGGATATCGGGGTGTTCCGCCTGGAACTCGCGCAGACGCGGCGCATGCGGTCCAACGACGAGGCGGACGAACCATTCGGGCACGATCTCATCCTGGTCGAACGGGGCAGCGTCGGCGACGTGGAAGTGCCATCCTGCCGGCGTCCGGATGGCGACGCCGCAGTGGCCGCGCGAATGCCCGAAGAGTGGCACGAGCCACATTTCCGGATCGAACGGCAATCGAATCGCCGGCAGCCCGAACCAGGTCTCACCTACCTCCTTGTATGAAACGAAGTCCGGTTGATGGGCCGTGTGACGACGGACGTAGGCCAGATCGGTCCAGCGTCGAGGTCGGCCAAAGAAGGCCTCGAGCTCACGCCGGTGGACGTGAACGGACGCATGCGGAAAATCCGGCAATCCTCCGCAGTGATCGAAATGCATGTGGGTCAAGACGATGTGCCGTACGTCGGCAGGGTCAAGACCGAGCCGGGCGATCTGGCGGACGGCTGCCTCATCGGGGTCAAGCGGGACATGGGTGACGAGCTGGAAGGTGCGCAGGATGCTCGGCTTGTGTATGTAATCGTCCTCGCCCAGCCCGGTGTCGACCAGGACGAGCCCCTGGCCGGTTTCGACCAGCAGGCATAATGCGCCGGTGCGCCAACGCGATGGTACACGCGCATTACAGGTGAAGCAGTTGAGGAATTGCATGCTCACGGCGTCCTTCGCCTATCCGCATCCGCGGTCTCTACGGATGATCCCTTCGGCGCCCATTGATCGTGCGCGCCTCGACCCCCCACCGCATGCTATGTGAACAAGGCTCGGACCCTGGATCGAACGTTCCGACGGGGTAAAGCTGTTCTCGCGCGGACGGCGCCCAGGGATCCCGGCAAGGCCACACCAGTATCGCGCAACAATACACCGGCGGCCGGCATGGCCGGCGCTTGTCTGCCATGAACCGTGGGTACACACACGCGACAACGGGAGACATGCCGACGGCCAAGGTCTTCCTTTCGCCCGTTCAATTACCAGCATGATGGGGAGAGAATCGATCCGTTGGCCGTCGAGATCTTCACCCCCGCTCACCGTCCTGGAGCCAAGCCGGGGCGCGACCCCGTCTTCAATCGCGTGCGCTCCACATTCGAACAAGCTCAATGCCGACCAGAAGGATGATTCCCGACCCCACAGCCACGGATATCGGGACCACCCATGATGGCGGTGGTGCCTCCTTGACTGTGGGATTCGTTAGTGTCGGGGAGGGGCTGGGGATCGGAGTGCCCGCAACAGGGGCTTCGACTGTCACGCTTGTGGGCGTAGTCGACGGCGTGTTTGTCGGGGACTCGGGTGGACGAACCATGATCAAGTCGCCTGGGTGCAGTATGGAGTCCGCCGTCAGGTTGTTGAGGGTCAACAACTGTGCCAGATCAACACCGTATTGGGCGGCGATCGTCCAGGCGGTCTGGCCGGGTTGCACCTCGTGGTAGATGGCTCCGTTCTCATCGGGCTCGCTCAGGATGAACGGGCTGTAGGGCGCAGACGCCTCGGAGGTTCCTGACGCCTGTCCATCGCCGCCACTCGAACCACCGGCGACCCATCCGACCATCATGACGTACCACGAGTAATCTCCTGCGACGGCATAGCCGACGCCGATATGCTCATAGTCGGGCGAGATCATTGCGCTCAGATGCCCCCAGTCACCCTGCCACATCGTCACCACCAAGTTCGGAGTGTTCAAGCTGGCCGTGCCGGATGCGGCGTTCTCGACCGCGAACGAGCGTGCCCCGTCGCCATAGCCCGCAGCTTGCGCCCTGTCGTCAGGCGAGCTTCCGCCAGGTCCGTCATGACCGATGTGGTTGTTTTCGGCGCTCCAGGTCGCCTGGGCCTGAGCAACACTCATCAGAATTGCATCGACCTGGTAAGCCGGCAATCCTCTGGAAGCTCTCAATTGGTTCACGAGTCGAATGACTTCGCTCGCTGGATCGCTCTGTGCATATCCGACAGAAGGACCGAGAAGACACCCTGCACACAGAAGGAACCAGATCAACGATCTTCGCATTCAACACCCAGCATTGGGCACGATGTGGACTGGTGTTCGGCGTCGGATCCAGTCGTGATCATGGGGAGGCGCATACCAGGCCGATCCCAACCACATGCATGTCTCCGAGATCGTCCTTGAAGCACTTCTCCTTCCTATAGAGTCGCCGCGATCTCTCCGGGGCTCTTGGCGACGGACAGGCCCGTCAGATAGGTGGAGGCGAAGATGAGCACAAAAGGTATCCACGTTCCGAGCAGGCTGGTGAACATCTCAAGGCTCCCGTAGATCAGGAGCGCTACGGCGAAGAAATCGACCGCCACTACGAAGGTGACGAAGACCGACGCCGTCTGCAAGGGTGAAGTCTAGTTGAATCTCTTGTGGTAGGCGAACGACGCGATTGCGAAGTAGATGGACACGCCGATGGCATGGATGATGAGCGCGTTCTGGATCGGCGGCGTGGCCATTCCGACGCCCATGGTTGCAGCGCAGAGCGGCCAACCGACAAAGGCGTGCAGCAAGATCGTTATCGTGTCTTTCGCTCTCAGTGTGTTCTCCTCACTGAAGCCGCATCCGTTGGAGCCGCCTGACGCGGGCTCTCATCCGGACAGGCAGAATCGGCTCGATTGTGAGGGCGCCCAATCGGTCGACGGTGTCGCCTGCCCCGGACCGGCCAGCCCAAAGACTTTCATCCAGAAACCGACGATCTCAGGGAAGGCACCTTCCGGGACGTGAACCCAGCCGTCCGTCGTCTCGATGAAGAATGATCCAGGCGCGTCGCAACCATTCGCCCCCATCCTGGAGCCTCCTGCCCGCATCGTGGCTCGAACCTCGGCGATGACGTACCAGATGTGCGGCTGACTGCCATCAAACGAGTTCGGCCCGGCATACAGGATATCCAATCGTGATATGTCCACATATGCCCGCTCCAGGCGTGTCCGCATCCCCTGCTCAGCTGAAGGATAGACTCCTTCAGAACGTGCGAGCGCGAGCTTGGTCGTCGTGTAGGCCCACGACGAGAAAACCACGACGGTTGAGAAGACCAATAGCAGCAGCACGAACACGGTGACGATGCGGCCGCTTCGATGGCCGATCATGGCATCACACCTCCCGGCAGATTCGACCGCTCATTCGACCTCGCGCCGAAGGACGTCGATGAGCTCGGTTATGACCCTGGCGGTCTCGCACCTCGACCAGACGGCGAAGTAGCCTGCCCCGAAGGCGACAACGAAAAACGCCGCGACGAACGCGGATGCGCCGCGCAACCTCCCCAATACTCCGAATGCGAAGAACCCCGCCATCGCGATCAAGAACAGCCAGCGAGCGACGATCACATCCCTGCGGGCCGCCCGGAGGCGTATCCCGAGAAGCGTGGCGTACTGTTGAAGTGAATCACCGGATGTCATGCGTGTCCTCCTCCGAGCTCGATCGGAGTGTTGAAACCCGGGTTACCTGTTCGTCACGGGATGGCGAACGACGCTCGATTGTTCACGATCCAGCGCACGGGGCGCGCCTTCCTCTCGGCAATTCGATGTCTGCCGGTGAGAACGACGTTCACATTTTGAGATTTCCGTCGGCGGATGCCCCCGTCCACTGAAAGTCATTCCGTTCACGGTGGCGAAGGATCTGTGGTTCTCTCGTATGTGCGGCGACCATCCCGCAGCATCGAGCGCACGACCAAGAGAACGACAGCCAGGTACCACAGACCGGTGAAGATCCCGATCTCGGGAAAGCCATATTGCCGCGGCGGATCCGGGAAGGAGTAGAAGTTCGCCCCAAGAATCATGACGACGGAGATGAAAGGTCATGGTTATCCCGTGCAACCATGGTCGTCCAGACGGCTTGGTCCTTCTCGCCAGAAGTGCTGTCCAGCTCTAGTATCGCGCAAGCCGTGCCATTCATTGGCCCAGATAGGCGTATCCAAACGAACGGGTCTTCTGAAGATCCTGGGACTCTCGAGGCCGTTCTTTTCGCTACGCCGTTGAAGCTCGCCAGGAGTAATCCATCTGGCGAGCAGTGCGGGTGGCCAACTCCTCGTCAACCAGTCGTGAGACAAGGTAGAGGCTCATGTCCAGCCCTGCGGAAATGCCCGCCGAAGTGACCACTCGATCGGAACTCAGCCAGCGCGATCCAGCCACCACCTCGACCGCGGGGAACATGGCGCGCAGGTCATCCAGATCCTCCCAATGAGTGGTCGCCGGTTTGCCGTCAAGGAGTCCCGCTTGAGCGAGCAGGAATGCCCCTGTGCACACGGATGCTGTGATCGTCGCCATCTGTGCGGTGCGTGTGATCCAATTAATCACCTCGCGCCGACCGAGTTCAGCGGTGACCTCCCCACCTGGCACGATCAGAACGTCGATCGATGGGTGGTTGCCAAGATTGAAATGCGGCTGAACCCGCAAGTCACCTCGTGCTTTGATCGGCCGAGTGCGCTCCGCCACCGTAAACACCGTGAACGGTCTCTCGGCGGCAGGCTCCATTCTGCTTCTTACGCGCGATGCAGTCGAGAAGACTTCGAATGGGCCGGCGAAGTCGAGGACTTCGACCTCGTCGAAAATGAAGATCCCGACAGATCGAGTCATGGTCATTCACTCCTCAAGCAAAGCGCCGAGTTGAAGATCTGGGGACACCAGGTATGGTCGGTCGCATGAGTCCGACACGGGGTTCGATGGTTGGAGACACGCTCTGATATCGTACTCGACAAAGGCGACGATGGAACGCCGCATGATGCTCATATCCAGTTTCGCGCCGGCTCTCCTCCTTGCAGCCTGTCGCCCTGCCACCATTTCACTCCCGCCGACGGTCGGCAGCCTGAGCGGCTGGGAGCTTTCCGGAGAGTCTGTCTGGATAAAGGCCCTGGGCGCGAGGGCCGAAGCCCTAGAGTTGCCTCAACCTGACGGGAGTCAGACGGCTGCAAACCACTCAGGACGTGGCGGCGGGGCGCCAGCCTAGAAGTCGAGACTGGGCCAGTGCAGGAGGAACACGGCGATCAGTATCGCCAGATTGATGAGCACCGCGATCCAACCCTGATCAGGCAGGCGCTGCATCTTGCCGTTCCAGAAGAGGACGAAGACGACAGCCGAAAACACGGCCACGCCTCCGAGCAGCGACCTCCACCAGGGCTGCCTGACGAGTAGACCTGAGCCGCTCACGACGAATCCGACGGCGGCCAGTCCACAAGCAATCGCCGCCAGCATCCTCATCGCTTGCTCATCCAGCACCTTCGAAAAAGCCCACGCACCTTCTGGCCAGACCAGGCCCGGTTGAAGCTCGAAGAACCTCAAGGCCTGGCCCGCGTACAGTAGGTGGACCATACCGTGCAATAGAAAGAAACCGCCGAGCAAGAACCTCAGCATGGATGAACTCCTTTCCCTTGTCGATCGCTCGGGTTGATGACAGCCGGAGCGTGACTGCCCGTAGAAACCCGGCTCCACACACACCCGACTTGCGGTCACATGAATCTGGTCCGGACCTCCGGGTCGGTCATCCTGATCTCGTGTACGAGAATCCATCGACGATCATCCGGCGCGACCGGGGCCCAGCCGGGCATGAAGAAGGTGTGCGAGACCACGCGGACGCCCGGCCGAAGTTCTTGCTTCAGTTTGTCCTTGATCTGTTGATTCGTCCCCTGAAGGAGACATAGGACAAAGACATCCGCCCCGGAGACGTCGAAGGAGAACATGTTGCCGTAGTACACGCGCGGCCGGTCGCGCAGACCGAGAACCGCGATCGCGGCATGTGCCAGCAGGCAGCGGAGCGGATCGGATCGATCTCGACCCCTCTGGCCGTGGCGCCGAATTCCCTGGCGGCTACGATGACGATCCGCCCATCGCCCGCCGCCATATCGACGACAAGCTCGCCGGGCTTGACACCCACCATGTACACATCTTGCGCGCTGTTGCGATCGACATTGGGCCCCATGGCGCGCCCAAGGGAACCGGAAGGTAGGCCCAGGCGGCGAGGAGCATGCAGAAGCCAATGACGATCACGAGTTAATGACATGAGACGAAAACCAACATGTCCGCTTCATCTGCCCGCCGGCGCAGTCAGCTCCGGATGGCTCCGATCAGACTGGCCGCGAGCAGGTATGCTCCTAGCAATGCTAACGTAGTGGCCGACACGAGAATCACTCCTCGTCTACCGCGGGGCCCGAGGAAGCGTGTGGTCCCCATGAGGGCAATGGTCCCTGCAAGGGCGACGATCATGGTCGCGTAGAAAGCAACCACGAGAGCGACCGCATTTATCGGTCGCTCCTGCCATGCTTTCACGGCCGCAGGCCCCAGGACAAGGCTCCAACCAAGATAGGGATTGGGATTGAGGATGTTGACCGCAGCGGCCTGCAGGAGCGTAGAGGGCGCACGGCCTCCCGCGCTTTCGCCCAAGGCGGATAGTTGCCTCCAGTGCCTGTAGCTCCCCCACGCGTAATAGAGCAGCAGGACGCCTCCGGCAGCCTGGAGGATCGTGCTCATTGACTGGGGAACGCGGCTGAGTACGAACAGGACGAGGAGGGCGATCGGTCCATCGCTCACAAGCGGTGCCAGGCAAGCCGGCAATGTACGCCTCCACCCCTTCTGGGCCACGCTTGACAGAAGGAATGCCTGGAGGGGGCCGGGTTGAATGGCCGCGGCGAATGCGAATCCGCCACCGATGATCAGGGACTCGTACACTTCTTCATGCTTTCACATGCTGACCCACAGTGGATGGTCCCGACAAGAAGTCCTTGGCCAGCCTTGGACCCATGCGGAGAGGTCTTCCTGGGCCGGCAAGCTCCGAAATCAGATACGAGACTCCCGTTCCCATTGGCCACCCCAGATGTTCGGCCGCAGCGAGGGCGGAGAAGGGCACACGGATCACTTCAGGGGCAAGCTCGCTTGAGCGATGACCTCCGCAATCCTCGATCGAGCCTCCTTGATCGACACATCGCAGTTCAGTGATCCAACACGAGGCCCAGGCGCTATGCTACCAACTCGAGGGCGGCTGTGCCAGGAAAGACCATGGCCGTGATGGTTGCTCCGATCATCGTGAGAATTGGGTCAGGTATTCCGCCTGGAGTACTTCTCCTTTGCTCAAGACATCGCCTGCGCAAGCTCAGCCCCCCATGCCCTGGCCCGATCTGTTTCTCCTTCCCGAAGCACACCATCGGTCGTCGGTTTCCACGGATGACCCGTCACGTAGAAGCCGCGCGCTCGGGCAATGGGATGGTATCCCGCCGCGCGCAGGGCCTTTGCGATCTTCTCCGCGGCGCCTCGGCCGTACCAACCTTTCACACGAGTATCGAAGGCGGCTGAGCAACCATGTCCTTTCGGAAGGCTGGCCAGCCAATTCCGCATCATTGGGTGGGATAGATTCGGAGGCGCGCCTCCAGGCCCCAACGCTCCCGTTCTCGCCCATTCACGAGTCGTTTCGGTCGGCAGATTCAGGCTGTGAACTGGAGCGCCGGCGACGATAAGCTCCGCATTCTCGATGGCCGTCAGTGTTGCCTCGGCAGTGGACATGGCCGTCGCGCCCCATCCTATGCCGTCGGCGATGGCATGCGCAATCGCAGCTGTGCTTCCCCAAAGGGACTCGTATACGACGACTGCCTTCATCTCATCCAACTGCACTTCGGTGGGCGCTCATCCACAGTGTGACGCAGACGCGCGTGAGGGTCGCAAACACGCCACCTGGGACTCCAGAGCTCCGGGTGACCGGCTGTTTGCCGGCACGATCGATTTTCACTGTGAAACTCAATCATGGAACTCGAACTCCCTCGACGAACGCCCGGGCCCTCGAACGCAACCTAGTTCTTCTTCTTGTAGGCGACGTAGATGTCCGCTTCTACAAGCCGGTCTCCGACCAGGAAGTGGTGCACGAAGTATACGTTCCCGGCCGCGTCGATCGTCGGCTCTCCGGCCAATGGCGAAACGACCAATTCGGGTTCCTGCCACGCTCCATTCACCCTCTTCGATCGCCAGATACCGAAGTTGCGTGAGAACCACAGCTCGTCGCCCTCCGGGTTGACTGCAGGCCACCCCTCCCCGTCCACTGAGTTGACCGCGGCGACGTTCTGCGGCTCTGACCACCCACCATCGACCCACTCCGAAACCCAGATGTCGAGTCCGCCCCTCCCACCCGATCTTGACGAAGCGAAGTACAGCTCGGTCCCATCCCTCGAAATGTCGAGCTCACCGACCTCGTATTCCGGATTGAAGTCAGCGTTCGTCCAGTTGCGCCACGCCCCATGAGCATACTCGGCCGTGAACCAGTGGACGCCGGTGTAACCCGCCCGGGCCGAGCAGAACCACATGACGTCACCATCGACGAATGGGCATCCATCGAGGGCCAGCTTGCCCGGATCTTGCAGGACGATGCCCTGCGGCCTACCCCACTCCCCATCCACCTTGGTCGAGAGATAGATCCCCGTCACACCATCCCGGATCTGCTGCCCAACAGGGACGGTCAGATCAGGTGTAAAGAAGAAGTACAGGGTGTCACCATCCGGGGTGATGAAGGGCGAGTCTTCCGCTCCGGCTGTGTTTACCAGGCCGGGCAACGGGACAGGCTTTTCGTAATCCTCCGAATACACCTTGGGAGGGTGCTCATCATCGTCAGGAGCCACCTTGACTGCCGCTGTGGGGATACTCGGCCGGCGCTCCTCGCTTCGGACGGGGATCGTCGGTGTAGGGGTGGCCGTCACAGGAATGTGCGTAGATGTCGCGGGTCGTTCCGTCGGCTTGGATTCGCTTGTGCCACTGCACGCGGCAACGCAGGCAATCGCGACCGATATGACGGTCAGGAAGAACACACGCTGTCTGTTCACATTCTCCCCGGGAAGGAGGAACTCAGGTGAATAGCATTCTAGGGCCGAGCCCTCCGAACGGCAACCTCGCCCAGGCTCACGGCTGCATTGCTACCGCGGCTTGATCAGAAACGCCGCGATGTCGCCCGAACGGGGCAGACCGAATGTGAAGCCAAGATGAAACGGCGTCTATGGGGGATTCGATGTAGCCGCGGATCCCAAAGCACACAGTGACTCCCACGGAATTCGTCGCCGCGCGTTCAGGACAACCAGGCGACATGGCGAGGCATGTTCAAGTTCTCAGCGCAAGCTGTTCTCGAGCCCTTGGATCAGTTGTTCTTTCTCGGCATCCGTCAGCCTTGCCGCAGGATGCATGAGCAGGTAGTCCTTCGGCGGCATCGATCCCGATTCGATGCGCTGGCGAATCTCGTTTACGTTGCCGAATCCGCCAAAGGATCCGCGGCCGGAGGGCTCCGAAATGTTGAACTGCCGCCGCGCTGAGTTCACGTCGATTGCCGTCAACCATGAAGCTGGCGCGACAGAAGCGTACCACGGCCAGCTTGTCTCATTGCTGTGACAGTCGGCGCAGGCCTGGTAGAAGAGGTCCTTCGTCACCGCGGAGTCCCAGGAGACCGCCGTCTGAACGGGCGGGTTCGTGCGAGGCACGGGGATGAGCTGGATCAACACCAGGACCACAGCTCCCACCGCACACAAGGCTGCAATGCCCCGGGCGATCTCGCCCCTCACGTTTCCCGCGGCCTGCTCGACCATGGGAGTGGCCTCGTCCTCACTCTGCCACATGTGTCGCATGCCGACGAGTCCGAATCCCAGGCCGGAGAGCGACAGCAGGATGGCGACCACGCCGCCCAAGGGGAGGATCTGACCCACGTTTCCGAATGCCCGGGCGGGTCCGGCTCGGTCCAGACCGCCTTCTGGAAACCCTGACCTTCCCTGACCAAAGGGCTCACTTCGAGGTCCGGGGGTGGTCTGGTCGGTAGGAGGTTGGGCCCCGCCTGGCACAAACCCGCCGGGCGGTCGCCCGAACGCACCTTCCCCACCGAAGCTGGGTTGACTCGTCGAGATCATCCAGGCCGCAACGCCGACCGTCAACGCCGCCAGCACCGCCATCCCCGCGGTGACGCCCACTACGCGCATCGCGCTGCGAAGAACCCGTCGATCCAGATGGAACTCCGCTGCGGCGACCGAGACGGTCAAAATGGCGCCGATCCCGGCGACCAGGGTCCACAGTCCCGAGAGGGGCAGCGCCAAGGGACCCAGGGCCAGCGTCCCGGTTGTTCCAACTCCTCCGGCGAGCATGAGGCCCCCAACGACGGTGAGCCCCAGCATGAATACCGGGATCACATACAACGTCTTTCGAGCCCAACTCCCGGGCGTGATGACTGCACCGACGGCGATCACGCCCATCGCGATCAGCAAACCAAGTGTCGCCAGGCCGCCGGTGAGATGGGCGGCGGTCAGCACCCGAGGCAGACCGCTCGTATTCCGATACAGGCCCGCGAGGAGTCCGCCAACGAGGTCCATCCCGAGCAGCGTGACGATCGCCAGCGCGGTAGTGATGATTGCAGACGCAAGCCACATACGAGGTTTTCTCATAGCAGATACACCTGTGCTCCCGGCTAGACTTGCAGACCGATATCGAATGTCGATGTGAGACCGTCCCCGCCTTCACCCACATTCAGCGTCATCGATTCCCCGCTCTGTGCATAGATCTGATCGCCGTTGTTCCTCAGCGTCCGCTCGCCTTTGGCGGCATACGGTTGCTGCGCGTACACGCGATCCGATAGGTCGTCGTCAAAAAAGAGCTGCGAGGCGAATTCGTACGCTGAACCTGAATCCGTGGTCCCGCGGATCTTGAAGTGGATGTGCACTGTTCGTCCCCGATACCAACCGGGGTAGATCGTCGTGAACCTGGCAATCCCGTCGGAGTCCGTCACCTGATAGCCACGCAGGAACTTCTGCCCCTTGGTGTTGAAGCCTGGATCTGACACATCCGAGTACACGCCGGCTGCGTCACAATGCCACACATCGATCATCGCATCCGCCATCGGCTCGCAGCCCCCGTTCGAGATCTTCGACACCAGGAACTCCAGCGTCAGAGGCAAGCCTTCCTTGACGGACCCGTCCGATGGATCGGAGCGGATGTCAGACCTGTTCAGTTCCTCATCAATGAAATACGGGCCCTCGGTCAACTCCGGCCGAACGACGCACGCCAGCATGCGCACGGATGCCGTTGAATTCTCCGCTACGGCCGTGGTCGCGACCGCTGCTACCCCTTCCAGGGATGTCGACTCAGTCGCTCCGGAGGTCACCGCAACAAGCTCCTTCGGCGCGCATGCAACCAGCAACGCCGCGCTCGCCGTGCCGAACAATGCCAGAACCTCCCTTCGACTCAAGACCCGCCCCACACAGGGCGATCATCGTTGTCCATATTGTCTCCCTCCACTTGGCGATCAGGCTGGCGCGAGCGACGAATTCGCACGTCACCATGAGCCCGGAATTCAGTGAGAATACCAGCCCGTACAGATATTCGTACATAGAAGTTGCGTAGGGATTGTGTAGATCGGGCGAATGCAGTTCAAGCGGGCGCGCCGGGGGTTATGCGGCCCGCGTGGACCGCAGCGCCTGGCAGACAGTCTCATGCTTCCGCAATCGAAATGCAATCACGATTGTGCTTGCGATCCACCTGATCGACGTTGAGCGTCAGGCGCAACCGTCATCCGAACGAGACCGGCGTGCCGAAGAAGAAGAGGGGCATGGCCGATGCTGAGCCGATGTGCGCTCCGCTCACCCGACACGGATCACGCGACAGATGCTCGCCTGCCCCGTGAAGATGCCTGGAGTATCCCTCGTTGGACGTGGCACTCGCCCGGCACATCTCGGTGCGCCGATTTTGGGATTTTCAGCCCTTGCCCCTGGCGACGTGATCGGCGAAGTAGGGACGCCAGGGACCGCAGCCTTCGATGAACGGCTGCATCAGCGCCCGTTCCGCTTGCACGGTGTGCATCAAATCATGCGCCCCCCACTCGTGCAAGAGCTCTCCAAGGCTGACTTCCCCCAGCTCCGGGTGCGTGGCTGTTCGCGCGAGATCCTCCGGCTTCAACCTGGCGACTTTCTCCAGGCTTACCTCACGGCGCGTCTTCAGTTCTCCCGCCATCCGGATGGGGTCTCCTTTGTTTGAAGGACGACCGCCTTCGCTATCGGGATCGAACCCGGGAAAGGCTCGTCCTTCCAAGATCATGCCTATGCGCAGCGTGAACACCTGGTCTTCTGTGTCCAGGATGTGCTGCAGACATTGAATCGCCGACCACTCGCCCGGCGCCGCCGGGCGCGCCAGGAGACTCCTTGGGAGGAGCTGGGCCATCGTCTCCCACCGGTCCGGCGTCGTCGCCAGACCCGCCATGACGGATTGAATCAAATCCTCCATGTCCTCACCTTTTCACCTTTCCACCATGCGTGACCATCTCGATGGCCTTCTCGATCCGCCTCTTACGCGTATCCGGCCTCTTGGCCGACTCGATCCACTCGATGTATTCCTTCTGATGACTCGCTGCCAGCTTGCGGAACGCGGCCGTCGCGCCTCTGACTTTCTTCAACGCCGCCGACAGGTCCCGCGGCACGTCGACCTTCCGTACTTTCCGGTCCATTTCCATGATCACAGTCACCTGCGCGCCTACGCCGACCCCGATCTTCTCGCGGATGGGCCTTGGGACGACGAGGTAGTGTTTGCCATCGCCACGGGGCAAGAGTGTGCTCTTGTAGAGCGCGCCGTCAATCGTGCCCTTAACTTTGGTCTGGCCTCGGCTTCCGTACTTCGAGGACGCGTCGAACGGGATCGCCAGGTACGTCCAGGTGCCGACTCCCTCAGGTCTTTCGAGCACCGCCTGGAATTTGGTTGCCGCCATGCAGCGCTCCGTCCGCCTATCTTGAGAAGATACTTGACGCACGCCAGCCGGTGAGACACAAGATGACAAATGCTTGCTTGCTCTTAAGATCACCTCACCGGGATGGATCACGTGTCTGCAGAGGATCGAACGAACAGTCTCGGAAGGTCCACGGACGTGAAGACTGGCACGCCATACAGCGGACGGTGCCAGTTCTTGCGCCGCCCCTCGCCGCCACGCCCACTTCGCATTCACCATTCCTCATCCAATTCGACTACCTATACTCTCAGCCCTACATGTTGCTCTACACGTTTCACGACGATAACATCACGTCTTACGTTTTACGTCTTATGCTTCTAGTGTTACATCTTGCGTCTTGCGTCATGCATCTTGCATCTTACGTCTTACGTTCTGCGTCGCGCCTCTTATGCTCGGCGCCTGCCCTCTCCCCCTGTGCAAGTTGCTTCCCCACTCACACCTTGTCAAACACACCCTGAACCATGACGATACGCCCCTCGGCGTTGTTACGGCGACCGGCAGCGCTGATCGCCTCGATTTGATCTCCCATCACCAGCGGTTGAATGCGCTGGAGCTGGACGCGCGGTCCGGCCCCTGTCTGGGCCTTGACCGCCTTTGTGAATTCCCAGGCTTGCAGCCGGAAGCCGGCGGCCTCGATCAGTGCTCGCATCTCATCCGGCGGGAGGAGAAAGGAGGTCGAGGGGTCGGCGGCCCACATCACCGGAAAGATCAGCGGCTGAACGGGGCCGGCCATCGGTTCCTGAGTCAGCAGGCGGCCTCCGGGGCGCAGGAGCCGATGATAGCCATCGTGCAGTCGGCTTTTGTCGAAGATGTTCATGCCGCTGTTCTGGGTCCAGACAATATCGAACGCTTCGGAGTCGAACGGCGGATCGAGGGCGTCTGCCACGACATGTGACACATTCTTGCTCAACCCGAGCAAATCTGTCAGCGCAGCCGCGGCTTGCACGTACGACTCAGCCAGATCGATCAGCGTTACGCTACAGCCGAATTCGGCAGCCAACGTCCGGGCCGGCCCACCCAGGCCTCCTCCGACGTCCAACACCCGCATCCCCGGCCCAAGGCCACCCATTTCCGCCAGGCGCCGGGTCAAGACCATGCCGCCTCCGTGGAACTGATCCAGCGGGGCCAGATCGTCGACCGTGAGCGTGCTTGGATCGATACCGGTGCGGTTGAGCGCATCCATGATCACCGACTTCAGGTCGCGGCGATCCCAGAAGTCTTTCAGTACCCGGCGTCCCTGCCCGTCGCTCAAGCGCGCCATCTCCAGTGAGGCGAGTGCCCCATATCAGGAGGGCCGGCCCCAGCCGGATTCCTCGACCGCCATAAAGATGTCGGTGGCGGAGATCATCCCGCGCTGATCGACGACAGGAAGGTGGTGAACGCCCAGGTCTTCCATGCAGACGGAACACTCCTTGAGGGACCACTCGGGCTGCGCTGTCGCAAGGGGCGTCGTCATGATGTCGCGTACTGCGGTCGTACTCGGATCGCGATCAACTGCGACGATCTTATCCCGGACATCAGTCGTGGTGATAATGCCGAAGGTGTTTTCCTCCAGCGCAACGACGAGACTGCGGATGTTCCTCCTCCGCATGAGCGTGGCCGCGTGAGCGACCGTTGCCTCCGGGTCGATGAAGATCGCCGGATGGCTCATCAAGTCCTTGACTTTGGGTGGCATGACTCTTCCATTTGGCTAACGTATCCGAGGGACTCGTGCTTATCGACGCAAATGCCGGTGTGCGGGTCCGACCCGTACCGGATTGCAGCGCTCCAGGCGCAAGTGTCGGCCGTCGTGCAAGGAATCTCCGGCCGTCGTCAATGCCAGGCTCCTCCTCGGAGCCCTGCCGGCGCCTGTGAGAGCGGCCACAAGATCATTCACGGGCGTGTCAGGATCTTCGCGGGTTCCTTCCTACGGCTTATCGATTGTGAGCCCTGGGCGGCAAGGTCCTGCTGGTGCGTCACACACGAGTTCGCCCACACAGATCCTGCAGACGGTGTGTCCAGTCGGGCGCACACTCCGCTCAAGACGGGCCGCTCCACTCTGCCTAAGGGTTCCCGCGCCGAACGTGTGCGAGAGGACGGACGGCTCCGCCGCACGCGGCCACAGTAGCCAGCCAATTGTTCCCACTCGTGTGTTCCGAATCGCATTCGGGGAAGTCAATAGTGTGTCACCATCGCAGGTATGTTATGGATGCAGACAACACACAAGATCCCCAGGAGGACATAGTAGAGTCGGGGCGATCGTTTCTCAATCTTCTCCAGGACAACCCCTACAACCACGGCCACCAAGGGGAAGATGTGAAGTACGTAGGTGGCCTTGATCGTGGCGCCCTTCCCAGGGCTCGGATACATGATCAGAAACCACAGATAGCCCACCATGATAGCGCCTAGAGCGAGGAGCAAGAAGACGTGAATCGCCCATCGATCCGGAACGGTTGCAGGGTCCCCGCGTTGTCTGACGACACCAACCGCCACCACGCCCAATGAAACCAGGGCCAAGACTGAGGGCAGAAGCGAGACGCGATTCACCTTACCCAGATAAGAGCTCATCGAAGCATAGTTGGTTTCCAACTAGCTTGGATAGCGGCCGGTTGCCACAGCATTTGCGAGTGGAACCCCGCTCAGATATGCACCCGTCCTGGTGTCTATTGCAGACACACTGAAGTAACACCAGTAGTCTCCCCACGTCTCCGAGTAGAAGGTCGGAATGAACTCATTTGGGAAGTGGGGCCTGACCGGATTGTTGAACAGCGACCCCCGGCTTATTCCAACATAGAATTCCAGTGGCTGATTGCCGAACGAGAACTTGGTGGCGGCCTCCCTGGCGAACGCAGTGAATGAACCCTGGCTGTACCGAAGATAGACATAGAACCAGCCGCCGAGAACGACAGTAATCATCAGACTCGTGAGTATGGCCTTGGTGATTGACGCACGGTGCGGCCGCAGACGAATCCAGGCGAGGAACAAGACAAGGTAGACGGCGGGAAACAAGAGGATCCCCCATTGCCGCGACAAAGCGCACAGCCCCATGCTGAGGCCCAGGACAACGGCATTGACTGCGGTGAACTGCCTTCGAGCGACCATCAGGACAATATAGTAGAGGATGACGACGCTGAAGAATGCGACGTAGGGTTCGCCTCGAACGAAGGCAAAGGTCTTGTAGTACACAGGGAGTATTCCCAGGAAGACCAGCGCTCCAAGGGCAAGTGAAGATCGTTCTTCGATAAGCCTGCATGCTTTGATCAGGTACCATGTCAACCCGATGGATAGGAAGACGTTGAAGAATTGCGCGAATTTCGCTGCTTGAAGAATATCCACTCCGGTGAAGGTCATGAGCAGCGCCGGAAATGTGAAAGGCAGAGGAGGCGAAAAGAACTCCGCCGAATCGCGAGGTGTCACGAGGTGCAATTTCGAGAGAGCCTCGATGTAGCGCAGATACCATTGGCTGTCGTAGCCGATCGTTGGGTCATGAAGACAGGCATTGGCAAACACAAGGCCATTGATCAGCACGAAGACCGACAGCAACCGGTAGTCGATCCGAGCCTCGGAGAGAAAAGGTTGCACAAGGGCTTTGTGGAGTCTTGTCGTCAATCTCATGATGTCGGACGAAGCAGGCGGATTCAAACGGGATTACCAGGAGTCTCGGGAGACATGCCCGCCATTCTCCCATGATTGCGCCGGCCGGACAATCCGCCGTTGCTGGCGGCCATGCCAGCCAATGGCTCGGGCCGGATCATCGACTCAATCTTGGCGTGCATCGAGGTAACTGAGCACCCGACCCTTGAAGGCGGCGAAGTCTTCCGAACTTTCAAGATGCGGAAGCGCGAGCCCGCCGGCTTCCGCCCGTAGCACCTTTGAGAATGCAATCATCCCATCAACCATCCTGATGACATCACGTCATCTGTATCCCCCGGCCAATCCTCGAGCCCGGGGTAACGACGAATGATTGAGAGTCTCTGCAAATGCGTGGCATTGTCGAAGCCGACGAAACTGGCCCGGATCTCCCCGGGAAATGCCTGAACAAGTTCAAGAGCGTGGGAGGGGAGGATGGAGGTCTTGAGCGATGATGGTCTTCCCAGTTCTCGGTGCGCCGCCGACGATGTACAGCACTTCGCCCCCATGCTTCTCGATTACACGGGTCACACACGTCGCCAACCTGCCATTCCGTCTGGCGCGCCCGTTTGCAGATCGCCCTCTGACTGAGTCAGAGAAACCCACCTATCATTCGAGTCCCAGCAGTCGGCAACCGGGCGCTTTGCCCGGTATGCGGCGGCCGGCGCCTGTCCCCTGGGCGGGCCGAAAGGGGCGCTGGAGAGAACACATGGGGTCGGGCAGGATTGTCCATCAAGCTCGGCGGAATCCCCGGCATTGTTCCGGAGCTCCGGCCCTTCCTCAGGTCCGGCTGTCGCCTGGCCTGCCCGGACAGATCACGGCGTCCAGGGCAGATAGAGTTCCTACATGTCAGAGTGACTAGGACCCCGGCCGCGAATCTCCACGGGGGAATCGCCACCGTGTCGCGCTCGAAGGGAAGTCGGCTTCGACCCACGCGAATACCTTGAGCGGTTCGACTCGGTATGTTGAGTTGCCCTGGAGATGGAAGCCGTACTTCTGGAAGTAGCTCGCATCCAGCTCATCGATCGACTCTTCCGTCGAGAGCCGCTCCGCGATTCCCTCCAAAATGACAACATCATCCCCGCTCTCGAGGTGAACGACGATCGCGTTCGTCACGGCCAGATGAATACCCTTCCGAGATTGAGGATCGGTGCTGAAGTAGAAGGCGCCGCGATGCCAGATTCCCCATACCGGCGCGGCGTGGGGTGTGCCTTGTGGCGATGTCGTTGCTATCCAGTAGTTCCGTGCAGCTGTCAGCTTCGCCTCGACCTCGGGCCATGGGATCAGCCGACCTTCGGTCGCAGGCTTGATACCGTATCCGTGTGGGAGATTCGGCCTTTCAGGTTCCATGGGTCTCCCTGAGACTTGGGTATGGATGGATCTTGCGCAACAGTAGTCCGAGAACGAACCAGACAGATGTCTCGCGAATACTCCTTCCGAACAAGGTCAGTGGAGAACCGCCGGCCTGCCCCAGAGCGAAGCGGATGAAGTCCTGCTATCCTTCGAGCGCCATAGCGAATGGTCAAGCCTCACCCCGGAGCTCACACCAGGAAATAGCGCGGAACACGGCTCATGTAGTCACGATACGCGGCTCCGTATGCCGATTCACAGATTTCCTCCTCGAGAAGAATCTGGAAGTGATAGGCGATAGCAAGAATGAAGACGAGGAGTAGATGCAGCCAACCCCCGACAGCAAGTGCCGTCCCCGCAAAGACTCCGACAAGGCCTAGCCACTGAGGATTCCTCGAGTACCGATATAGACCCGCGGTGACCAGGTCGCCGGTGTTCGCGCGCTTATAGTCATTCAGGGAGAGAATGACCACGGAATAGCCGACAACATAGATCGTCAGACCCAAGTAGAAGAGATCGGTTCCCCGTCTGAGACCGGCGAAGAGCGTCAGCCCGACAAACGAGATCGCGGCTATGCGTCCAAGAACAAGGATGATCCAGCGGGGATGACCTCTGGGGTAATGTGGCTCGAGAAATAACTTCCTTCTCTTGCCGGCAGGAAAAGCCAGGGCCGAAATCGTCAGCCCGATGAAATAGGCGACGAGGAGAATCCAGCCATTGAGGAATCCGAAGCGTACAGTAGGAAGGAATTCCATGCCTCGCCTCTCTTTGCCTTAACGGCCACGTGCGACCCAACGGCCTCGCCTGCCCCACGTAGTTGGGTGGGGAGCTGCCCGCCTGCTTGTCCCGGCGCTCTTGCGGGGCACCCCGACCGGAATGATGGGGACCCCCGCGGTCTGCGCGGGGAGCGTCTGCGGAAGGGCAAGGACGGGACGGCCCGACAAGAGTCCGTACAGATTATCGCGCCGAGCTGGCCGGGTTCCGCGTGCCTTCCCCTTAGGCGAAGGGAAAGGACTCTGTGTTCCTGCCTGGCTCGGGCGAGTGTTCAGGCGTCCGAGGCTGTCACAACTGCTTCGGACGCCCAACATATCTGGGCGTCCTGGCGCAGTACTCACGATACTCGTCACCGAAGAGCCTCTCAAGATGCGCTTCCTCCGTTCTCACCATCAAATGGGCTATCACCATGTACAGACCGACCCAAGCGCTCCCGAGCAGGGATGGCCACAGGAGGGAATAGCCGGCCACTACGAAGAAGTACGCCACGATCTGTGGGTTGCGGCTGAGTCGGTAGGGACCGGTCTTGCGTAGGTTGCGTGTATCCTGGCCGATTGAGACTGACCATCCGAGCCAGGACATTGAGGAGTACACGGCAGCCAGGCCCAAGATGATAAGCGTCGCCGCGAGCGCGAAGGATAGGCTACCTGGTCTGATCGCACTTAGGTCAGAATCCAAATAGACGTACGAAGAACAGCCATGAACGAAGAATATGGCCGTTTCAAAGAAACTGGAGCGGGTGGTGAGCCTGCGCTTCGTTTGGTAGTCCCGTGCCACCACTCGGAAGACTAGCCAAGCGAGAGCCGCGATCCCCGCAAAGGTGGCGATTGGCACGACCATGAATGTCGACACTCCACGCCGGGAAAGGATCCTCCTCGGCTTCCTGGCGCCCGCGAGCTGCCTGTTTGCTTGTCCTGGTGCTCTTCCGGAGCACCCCGAGCGAAGCGGTTAGCTCCCCGCCGAGTGGTTGGCCCCTCCAGCCTGCGTGGAGGCATCCTCTTGAAATGCAACTCACAGACCTCCCCGGATCAAGTTAGGCGGCCTGCCATGAGGCACACGACATCGGCGGCTATACATACTTCGCAACGGCCTCGGATAGCGGGCGGAGGTACTTGTGGCCCTCGACTGTGACGGCGGCAAGGTACCCCCACACACGCCACAGGTCGCGCCTTTCCCAGAATCCTGGATCAATGGGCATTTCATCCCGATAACCGTCGAACACGTCGTTTGGCACGGCTTGGAAGTAGTCGACAAATGCAAGATCAACTTCGGGATTTCCGTAGTAGACCGCTGGGTCAATAACAAATGTACCGTCATCGCTGCTGATGAAATTGTTCTGTTGTGCGTCACCATGGATGAGCGTAGGTGCTACGTTCGGACCGCAGAGTTCGGGGACGCGGTCGATCAATCTCTCGATCTGTCCTATCAACTTGGAAGGCATGTGCCCAGAGTTGATTGCCATTCCCAGCCCTGGACGCAGGCGACGTTCAGCATAGAATGCCGGCCAGTCGCTCGTCGGGGTGTTGTCTTGATCGAGTGGACCGAAATAGCCATCCCTTTCGAGACCGAACGATTCCCCCTTGGTCTTGTGGATCCGAGCAAGCGCCATTCCGATTTGTCGCCAGTGAAGGGGAGATCTCTCAACCGCCTGCACGGCCTCGAGGATCAGGATGCATCCGCCTGACACGGGAAAGACCCCGACGGGGTCGGGTGTGAGTACGCCCGAGCGCTCGGAGAGAAGGCGTAGTCCCGCGAGTTCAATCGCAAATTGCTCAGGTCCGTTCGGAGCCTGGCTGGATTTGGCAAACACCGAATAGGACCCGCCGGAGAGAATAGCGCTAGGATGACAGGCAAACTCTGTCATATCCCTGGCGCGTTCTACTCTCCACTTCGAACCAATATGTTGAGAGACTATCCGTTCGATTGACGCACGAAGGGATGAATCCGTCAGTGGCTCTGAATGGAATAGATCGTGCGATGAAGATGCCATACCATTTGGGGACTTTTATCGCAGGCGGCTTCTCCTAGGATTGCGCCGGCCTGGGTTCTGGACCAACTCTCAATGCCGCATCAGGCGATTGCCTTGCGAACGGGTGGGGCTCAAGCTCTATTCTGCGGACTCACATCCACAGAGTGTACACGACTCGATCAAACCCGGCCGAGAATCCGGGATGACGCCCCAGCGGAGGCGATGTCTAGATCTGGATCGGTATAGCACACCCTCGAGAGTGTCCCGCGCCCGTCGGGACACCGACCCCTCCCCTGCAACTCATGATACTGCCGTCCGATGCCATTCACAAACAACATTCGGCCGATGCTCTTTGAGTTGACACAATGGGTGGAAAGCCGACTGTGAGGCTCAATCGCGACCCGACGCGCGTCTTCACGCGTCAAGCAGACCCACAAAGCCGCGGGGTCGCCATAGGGGCCGCTGAGCACAAAGACTCCGACCAATTAGGGCCAACGAATGCGGACCGAGTCCGTGTAGCCGTGTTTCTCCACGGTGTACAGGCGACCGCCCGACTCGCCGTCGCAGCTCGTCTCGTCGGTGAAGGTGTAGTGCGTGTCGTCGGTGTGGGCGAAGGTGTCGTACAGGAAGCCGTTCTGGCATAGGGTCACTTCGAGGAAGTACCCCCGATCGTCGTCCTCGGTCATCCACACCGAGTCCCAGGTGACCGTCACCTGGTTCCCATCGCGCGTGGCCTGCACGTTCGTCGGCGGGCCGTATAGCGTCGAGTGGGGCAAGGTCGTGCGGGTCACGAACACGCTGAAGACATCGCCATCCACCTTGACGACGGACGCGCTCACCCAACAGGCATAGTGCAATTTGTCGAAGCGCACCCACAGCCAGCTCCCGTCCTGATTGCGGTTCCAGACGAGTCCGTGGTCGTCCGGATACAGGTCGGCTGCATGGAGAAAAGCCGTCGACGGCCCGTATCTGCAGTGCGCCTGCATGGAGACGGTCACATCGGGGAAATCAAACGTCGGCGTCGGCGTGATGGAAGGGGTCAGAGTGATCGTCGGCGTGAGCGTTATTGTCGGCGAGGGCGTAATGGTCGGCGTTGGCGTCGGGGTACCCGTCGGCGTGGCGGTCGAAGTGAAGGTGGCTGTCGGCGTATCCGTCGGCGTCGGCGTATCGGTCGTTAGGAACGCGATCGGCACGAGGCCGCATCCTGCAAGCATCAAGCTCTCTAGCGCCAGCAGCGCCGAGATCCCCCATCCGTATCCCCGCCTGCGTCTAGACATGTAGCATCCGTGGGTATTCTGACTTGAGGCGTCCATTGGTCCCCATTCTACGGCACCCGGGAGCCTATGGACACCGGTCCTTAAGGCTCATGGCTGACACGCCTGTTCCCAGCCGGGTTGCGTCTGAGCTTGATCGTGTCAACCCCGTCGTGTAGTATGGATCCCGAGACTTCTACTCGCGGACATTCGCTGCCAATCGACCTGCCGGTCAGGCCACTGATCATCGGCGGAGGCATCCCCCATGGCGAACGGATCACGCAAGAGGGCATTGATCGCGCTGCTCGAACGCAGCCGCCAGGAAGAGCACCGCGTGTGGGACCAGTTGTCGGAGGCGGCCAGAGAGGCCCGCGGGACGCCGGATGCGTGGGAGATGAAGGATGTCGCCGCCCATGTGGCCGAGTGGAAGGATCGAGATGCGTCTCGACTGGACAGCGCCAGAGATGGTCTGACCCCCGAGCAGACGAGAGACTTCGACGCTGCCAACGCCGGAATCTTCGAAGCCCATCGGGAGGAGTCGTGGGGGGAGGTGATGGATTTCGAAACTCGAGCCTTCGAGCACCTGGTCTCATCCGTCGAAGCCTTCACGGAGGACGATCTCTTCGACCAAACCGCGTTTGAGTGGACCAACGGACGGTCGCTGGCATGGTTTGCAGCCTTCGCCGGTTACCACCATCCGCAGAGTCACCTTAGCGAACTCCTGATCAGAGATGGGAACTTGGCCGGGTCCGAAGAGGTGCAACTTCGGATTGTCGATGCGATGGACGCTGTAGATGACTCGCCCCGCGCGCGTGGCACAAACCTCTACAACCTGGCCTGCTTCTACGCGCTCCATGGCATGCCCGAGAAAGCCCTGGAGAATCTATCCAAATCCTTCGCTCTTCGACCTGATCTCATGGACTGGTCGAAGCAGGACTCGGATCTCGACTCCCTGCGCGAAAACCCGGCATTCCAGGCACTCACCGAAGCCTGATTAAGCGACCCTGCCCAACTCTTGGTTCCCCTCGCCTGCTAGGTACTCGCTGCTTTTCTTCCGTCCCCGGTCTTCTGTCTCCGGTCGAGTCCCCGTACGAGAGCCACCCACACAGGGTGCACTGCGGCGGAGAAGGCGTGTCCGCTCAATGCACGACCCGCCCAATCAAATTCATTCTTGCTTGGGGCGACCCTCTGCCGTGGCGACCCAAGCTGCTTCTAGCGTTAGTGATGAAAATCACTAGCCCGCCGCTCCATTGCTATGATGAGAGAGTACTTCATGCACGGAGACTGCGCTTTCGTCCTGCATGCCAAGCAATCGCCGCAGGAGCGTCCTCGGCGTGAAGGTGGACCCCGGCGTTGTGTCGATCACACATGACGCCGTTCTTGACTCTGCGCGAGGTCCAACACCCAACGACCCATGGACAACAACGACATCACGGTTGATGTGGCATTGTACGGGCCCGTGGCACGCGCGGCCGGAGGACATCACATCGCGATGCAGTCCATGCGATTGGTGGCCGAGTCCAGGATGGGCGATTTGACCGCGCGTCTTGGCATCGACGGATCAGATATCGGCTACGTCTTCATAAACGCCGTCCCGTGCGACGTCCCTGGGATGAACGTCAGCAAGGACCTTCAGCTCCAGGACGGCGACCACATCGGCATCTTCTCCAGGGTCCACATGTGGCCCTACCAGTACCGCGACGGAGTCCGCATGTCTCCCGCACTGAAGGAGGCGCTGAAGGAGCGAGGGGCAATGCACCATACGTATTCGAGCCCTTCAGACGGAGAGGATCCGTCGGCTTGATCGGAACAGCGCCGGCGCATCCTCAACCTGACGTCGGCTCGCAAGTGTACGAAACCAACATCCGGTCCAGAAAGAACTTGCCCGCCTGAACAGCGAGAGGAGGCACCCAATGCCGAGAAAAGTCCTGCGAATCGACATGACGCATCAGAAAGCCGCATATGAAGAGCTGCCCGAGAAATGGAGCCGATGGGCCGGTCGCGGGTTGACCTCAGCCATCACATTCGATGAGGTCGAACCCACCTGCCATCCGCATGGACCGCACAACAAGCTGGTCATTGCCCCGGGCTGGGTGACCGGGACCCCGGCTACGCCCAGCAGTGGCCGAACCTCCTTCGGAGGCAAGAGCCCGCTGACCGGGACGATCAAGGAAACCAACGCCGGGGGTTTGTCGGGGCAGAAGATCGCCAAGCTCGGTCTGGCGGCCATCATCCTCGAGGGGCATCCCGAGGACGGTAAGTGGTACATGCTGGTGCTCAACAAAGATGGCGTCGCGTTCAAGGACGCCTCGGATCTCACCGGCAAAGGGATGTACGAGGTCGATGAGGTTCTGTGGGAGACCTACCCTGACACCGCCGTCATCGGGATCGGTCCAGCAGGAGAGATGAAGCTCTCGAATGCCGGGATCTCGGTCAATGACACCGAGAACCGCCCCGGTCGCTACGCCGGACGCGGCGGCATGGGCGCGGTGATGGGCGCCCGCGGCGTCAAGGCGATCGTCGTCGACGACACCGGTGGTCCGGGGGTCGACATCGCCGACAAGGAACTGTTCGACGTCGGCCGGCACAAGTTGACCGAAGCCATCCAGGAGCACGACCTGACCAAGAAGGGCGGCGGACTGCCGTCGTATGGCACGGCGATCCTGGTCCACATCGTCAACGAAGCCGGCGGGCTGCCCGCTCGCAACTTCCGCACCGGCCAGTTCGAGGGCGCGGCCAAGATCTCGGGCGAGGCCATCGCTGAGGTCGTCGAGAAACGCTGCGGCAACAGTGGTTCCGAAGGCGCCGTCGGCCACAACTGCAGCTCGGGCTGCATCATCAAGTGCTCCAACATCTACCCCGACGAAGAGGGGAAGCACCTGGTCTCGTGTCTCGAGTACGAGACCGCCTGGGCGCTGGGCGCGAACTGCGGCATCGATGATCTGGATTACGTCGCCCGGATGACGCGTGAATGCAACGACGTGGGCGTTGACACCATCGAGGCCGGCAACAGCATCACCGTCGCCATGGAAGGCGGCTTGCTGAAGTTCGGTGACGGTGAATCCGCGCTCAAGCTATTCGATGAGATCCGCCACGGAACACCTCTCGGCCGCATCCTCGGACAAGGCGTGGAGGCGACGGCCAAGGCCTTCGGTGTGCATCGTGTGCCGACCGTCAAGGGCCAGTCGATGCCCGCATACGAGCCACGTGCGATCAAGGGCATTGGCGTCACCTATGCCACGACCCCGATGGGTGCCGACCACACCGCCGGGTACACGATCGCTCCCGAGATCGCCGGTGTGGGAGGAAAAGTCGATCCCCTCACCGATGAAGGTAAGGCCGACCTCTCGCTCACCTTCCAGGCGGCCACGGCGTTCATCGACAGTACGGGCTACTGCCTGTTCATCGCCTTCCCGATCCTGGACATCGCCAAGGGTTGGGCCGGGATGGCCGAGACGGTTGCCGGTGTCACCGGCATGAGCGTCACCGGCGATGACGTCGTTCCAATCGGCAAAGAGATCCTCAAAATGGAGCGACTCTTCAACGAACGAGCCGGCTTCACCGCTGCCGATGACCGACCGCCGGAGTTCATGCGCTACGAGAAGCTGCCGCCTCACGATGTCGTTTGGACGATCACGGACGAGGAACTCGACGAGGTCTACGAGTGGGTCCACAACGGCAAGTAGCGGTGCATGTCGAGGTCAGGCTCTTCGCCACGCTGCGGAGATACGCTCCCGAGCTGGGGGTCGGCGAGAGCCTGAACCTCGCCGTCGAGCCGGGTACGACCATGGCGGCGATCGGCGATCAGCTGGGGCTTCCCCAGAACGAGGTCCGAGTCGTGATGCGAAACCACGTGCAAGCCGACCTCGCCGACGAAGTACTCGACGGAGACAGGATCGCCTTCGTCCCGGCCATCGCTGGAGGCTGAGGTCGCACGCGGGGAGAGACCCCGCGCCGCTGCGGCCCGAGCGAGGACCGACAAGGTAAACTTGGAATGCCGATGCGCCCCGCCCTCACGCAAGGCGGGGCGCAGGCACATCCAGGCAGAGGCGGCCTAGGCGTTCGGAGGGACCGCCAGGCCTGACTTTTGCCGGGATGGGAACCTCTCTCCTCGCCTACCGCACGTCGGGCGGATGAAGCGGGAGCTTTGCGGGATGGCCAGATTCCAGCACATGCTGTGGGGCTATCGGCTGGACTACCCCGATGAATGGATCCATCGATCGATTCAAGATGTCGAGGGATTCGCCGCCAGCACACAGGCGCTTGAGCCCGAGGCCAACGGCCCCGGCTCCGGACACCTGCTGATCCAGTCCGAATGGAATGGAATGCGCCTGCCCGTAGATCCTGTCTGGGAAGCTCACATCGCCAGAGTCGCCGCCATGGTGGGAGCCCACCGCGTCGGCTCTGCCCCTTGGGCCATGGGAGGCGGCTCCGGCTATGAGGCCGAGATCGTATTGCCCAAGAAGGCGGACAAGCGTTTGTGGGTAGGCGTACTGGCCAGAGAGTTGGTTTTGCTCAAGATCATGGTCGCACATCCGATAGAAGATCGCCCGTGGTTTGAGCCCCTGGCCACTGAAAGCCTCAAGAGTCTGCTCTTCCTGGATCGAGCCGAAGGGGTCCCGCTTCACGAGACAGGCATCCCTCTGCCACCGGATTGCGAGGAAATCGAGCCGACCGAGGCGCTCATTGATCTGCCGGATCCGGACGCATGGCGCGTCTTCGAAAGTCCGCACTCATTCGTGAGCCTTCACGCCTTCTACGCCCGCGAGGCCCCGGCACACGGATGGCTGATTGAATCATTCGAGTCCTTCCCCAACGACCGTGATCCCGGTTTCTCTCGTGTCCGATTGAGCAAGGATGAACGCGTGTTGGCTTTGGGCCTGCTCCCTTATCGTCTCGATCTCGAAGCTCCCGCCTGGCTTGGCCGGATCACCGTGAAGCTCGGCTAGGCGCCGGGCCTGCCGCGACCGATCCCTTTCGTCGAACTTGCTTCGTGTTGGCACTCGTGACCATTCGAGCGACTCCATCTCGATTGGGCTTGCCCCTCACCTGCAACTGATGTGAGGTGCCTCAGGCTGAACGCCTGAGGGTGTCCTCGTACTGAAGATGTCGCGTATGGTAACATTCCGGTTCGCCGCGATATCTCAGGGCATCACAGATTGGAGGCTCGCTGGCGGCGAATCTTCGCTGGCCCTGCGCACTCCTCGAATGTCGATCATGCGATGTTGAATCGGATACGCACCGCCTATCACGAGTTCCCTTCCAGATTCTGGATCCTGGTCGGCGCGTCTTTCATCGACGGCGTCGGCAGCACCATGATCTTCCCTTTCTTCGCGCTGTACATCACCCAGAAATTCGACGTCGGAATGACCGAGGCCGGCGTCCTGCTGGGAATCTTCTCCGTCGCCGGCTTCTTCGGGAGCATGCTGGGCGGCGCTCTCACCGATCGTATCGGTCGCAGGGCCTTGTTGCTGTTTGGTCTGGTTTTCAGCGCAGTCAGCAGCGTGTCGATGGGGCTGGTCAATGTCTACGCCGTCTTCTTCCCACTCGTGGTGGTCGTCGGCCTGCTCTCGGACGTCGCCTGGCCGGCCCAAAGCGCCATGGTCGCCGACATGTTGCGCGAAGACCGGCGCGCCGAAGGATACGGCATTCTGCGCGTGGCGCGTAATGTCTCGTGGATGGTCGGCCCGACCATCGCCGGGCTTCTGGCCGCCCAATCCTACCTGTTGCTCTTCATCTTGGACGCTATCTCCAGCATCATTACCGCCGCCATTATCTACCGACTGATCCCCGAGACGATGCCCGAACGCAGTCCTGAGGCCAAGGTTGAGAGCCTCGCCCAGACTTTCCGGGGTTACCTGAAGGGTCTGTCCGACGGCAGTTTCGCCTCCTTCCTGATCATTTCCATGATCATGAATTTGGTCTACGTCCAGCTCTACAGCACCTTCTCGGTGTATCTGCGCGACGTGCACGGCATTCCCACTCAGGGATACGGCTTCCTGATGAGCATGAACGCGACATTGGTCGTGCTGACGCAGTTTTCGATCACGCGCTGGACCAAGCGCCATCCGGAGATGATCATGCTCGCGCTGGGGAGCGCTTTCTACTTGATCGGCTTCAGCTCATTCGGCTTCGTGTCGGCCTATTCGATGTTCGCCGTCGGGATGCTGCTCGTCACAGTTGGTGAGATGATCGTGATTCCGGTCGCGCAGGCCTTGGTGGCGCGGCTTGCTCCAGCCGAAATGCGCGGGCGATATATGGCGACCTTCGCGATGGCCTGGACCATCCCGTCAGCGGTCGGGCCGTGGGCGGCGGGTGTGATCCTGGACACCTTCAACCCCAACTGGGTCTGGTACTTGTCGGGATGCCTCCTCGCACTCGCCGTCGCAGGCTTCCTGTTGCTTCACGTGCGGCTGCGAGAGCGTCTGGCGACCTCGCCTCTCCCAGAACCCGAAGTGGTAGGAGCAGGCTGAGCTGTGTCGACGGGAACCTGACCGGCTTGCGTCTGCGCCACTAGCAGGAGGTAGCCATGGCTGTGAAGACGCTGCAAATCAATCGCGCTCCAGTGTTGACCCTTTGGGCAGGCATCGTTGCCGAAGGAGTCGGGTTCGATCATCAGGCCGCGCTCACGCTGGGCAAGGCTGTAGCAGGCTTGAACGCCCAATCCAAAGGCCGCCGCCTGGGGATCTATCACAGCCCCGAGTCGATCGAAGGCGGCGAGACTCAGAAGAAAGTCGGGCTTGGCGAGGATTTCTGGATCGAGGTATGCGGCCGGGCTGTGCCTGCCAAGAACACCAAGGACGGGGTACGGGCGGTTGTCAAAGACCAACCGATCGAGCCGGCTTCGGTCGAGAAGTACCTGCTGAGCAAGTTCGGCGATGCGCTCGACGATGTGCGCCAGGCGATGATCGAGCTGGCCTCCAGCTACTCACCTGACGAACTCGCTGGAAGGGCGTACATCCTTTACGAGCGCTTCCGGCCGGAGATCGCCGGCGGCAAGCGCGGTTGGGGTCAGAAAGGCGAACTTGATCTCGAGCTGGTGCGATCGCTGGCGAAAAGGAAGCGGCCGTGATCACCCGACTTCCCTCCGATCGCCTCCCATTCCGCAGTCGGGCGTAGCAAGCAGAAGGGCGATGAGTGTGCGGCCCCTCCTCTGATCAGGGAAGCCTTCTCCTCCTCGCGGCGACCGCGTTGCTTCTTCAATCCTCGGACATGACCCCGGAGGGGAAAGACTCCTTCACCGCCAGCGAGGCGTGGCTTATCCTGAGACGAACTGATGGCTCAGGACGCGGCCGTCCCTCAAGTTGAGCAAGACCCCTCGAAGCAGACCCTCGGAGTACTCGCTTCCAGGGTTGATGCACACTGTCCTGCCGATCTTGGTCACCCCCCTGCTCTCGTGGACATGTCCATGCAAGCCTGCCAGAGGCTGGTAGCGCTCGATGGCCGCGCGGACGGCGATACTCCCTACCGGTACGATGTTCGGCTGGCCAGCCGTCAGGACAGGCCGGAGTTCAGCGTCGAGCTCGGGCGCCAGATCGAGATCTGTATCGTATGGCGGGACATGGAAGTTGAAGACACAGTGATCCATGTCTCTCACCCCCGACACGGCCTCCTCGATCTTTTCGGCTAGCTCCTCTTCCGGAAGGTCCCGCGGGCATTTCCACGGAGTCATGTTGCCATACCCGACACTCGCCATCTCGTGTTTGTAATCCAATGGAACCACCCGGCCATCCGGGTATGTCACGACCTTCGATCCTTGCAGCGCCGGGATCAGGTCATCTCGATCATCGTTGCCCAGTGAGATGTAAACCTTCACACCACTCCCGCCCAGCTTGTCCTCGGCCATCTGGACCCAGCGCGCCACCGACTCCTTCATCAAGTGACTGAAGAGTTGATCCACCCCTTCTGGATCCTGTTCGAGGGCGGCGACCTCGTCCGGTGTGGTTCGATATGGGTAGAAGCCGTTGGTCCGGATCACGTTCTCCAGCCCGGCCAGCTCGGACTCACTCTGGGCAGAGATGCGCTTGCCGAACAAGAACGCGTACCAACCGTCGGGCTGTTCGATCACCGAGATCAGCATCTTCCCGGTGATGTCGCCTCCAAGTACAAGTACGTTGGCGGCATAATGGCTCGCTGCTCCAAGGAATTTGAGGAAAGCCGGCTCTGAGCCGTGCACGTCTGTCGTGAAGAATACGCGCGTGAAAGATGCCTGAGACGAGGACTTGCTCCGGAAAAGGCCCAACGATCCACCTCCGCAGCTGAGGCCGTCAGGGACGGCCCGACCATGCGAGCCCGCCGGCACGTCCCGGGTCGGCTGAGACTCCGACCCAGGACGTGTCCTTGATGCTACCCGGCTTTGTTGTGCGCGGACGATCTCCATTCCCGTCCGGGAGGATTATGCGGGCGGGATCTCCTTGAAGTTCAGGTCAATGTCGATCCCTCGTGATTTGTTCATGGCGCGTGCCACCCAGAACCAGACGAAGGCGAACACGAACACGCCCAACATGCCGACAAACCCGAGCAGGGTTTCGCCAGGCAGTGGGCGCAGGCCGAGTCCAGGGTCGGTCAGGTAGAACACGATGAGCACCACGCCGACCAACACGCCCCATGCGCCGCATATCGTCACAAGCGGGACTCCTCCCACTTTGTACTTTGAGATCGGCGAAGCCTCGAAAATAGACTTGGCCAACCATGGGAAGAGCGCCGCCGCCAAGAGAGTGAGCGTCTGGTAGAACGTGGCAGTCAGAGCCGTGGAGAGCGCGTAGCTCTCGACGTTCGGCGCGATCAGGAACAACACTGCCAACGCCTCTCCACCGATGAGCAGGAACAAGATGGCGTTGACCGGCGAGCCGCGGAATCGGCGACTGATCTTCCCCAGCCCTTCCGGCAGCACGCGATCCATGCTCATGGCGACGATCAGGCGCGTCCCACCGACGAAGCAGTTAAACGTCTGCTGAACCGCTTGGGTGAAGAAGCCGACCAAGACCAGGACGACCAGGATGCCCGATCCTCCCATCACCGAGGTCAGGATGCTGGAATAAGGCAAGACCGGATAGTCGATCGTGCCGTTCCACCAGTTGAATCCTGCTGCCTGCAAGAACTCGCCTCCACAGACCTTGATCAACAGGGCGATGGTCCCGGCCAGAACCAGGAAACCGAACAGCAATGAAAGCTGCATCACCCAGTTCAGCTTGCTGAAGCTGTTGGCGTGCTTGATCTCTCCCAGGTTAGGCATCGACCAAACCGCCCAGATCAGGTTGAACCAGGCGATGGCCACCACGCCGATGAGGCCGGCCAGGCCGCCTCCAGCGGTCGCCGAAAACCCGTTGGCTTTTGCTGTGTCGATGACGAACTGGTAGTAGTTAGTCTGGGAGGGATCAAACGCCGCCATAAGACTGTTGAAATTGGCGACGAACGCCGCGTGCGATGTCGTCAGCAGAACGAAGAACATGGCCAGGATGCTGATCACCACGCCGGCGAAGAGGAACCATTGGATCTTCAGGTATGCCCGCAGCCCTGGCAAGAAAGCAATGGCGACTACCAGGTTGGTGATGATCGCGCTTAAGAAGACGCCTTGCTGCGAGCTGAACCATGACGCCACGGCGAGAAGGCCGCTGCTCCCGGTGTAGAAACCCAGCATGGAGAATAGAGGTGAAAAGACCATACTGGCGATCCAGAAGCCGCTCAGCTCAAGCCAGTACCACAACCAGATGACCTGGGCAAAGAGAGCGGTGAAGGCCAGCGCCGGAGGAAGAATTCGACTTTGAAAGACGTAGTCGCCTCCGCTCCGAGGCATCGCTGAGGCCAGCATGGAGTATCCGGTGTAGATTGGGACGATGGCGATCGTGGCGACAACCAGGCCCAGGACGGGGTTCGTTCCCGGGTAAACACCCGGGGCCCAAAGGTAGTAGAAAGCCGCACCGGTCAGAACGAGAAGGGTAAAGACGTTGTAGATCCAGTGGTGCACGGGCGACATCTCGCGCGTCAGGCCCGACGCCGTCCGCCGAAATGCGCCACGTGCCATCTCAGATGTGGCTGACATTGATTTTGCCTCCGGTCATTTACAGGCGGAACGCACCATACAAGATGATGCTTTCAGATCGGAACGAAGATCGCGCGGCATCACCTCCTTTCTGGCGAAAGATGGGAGTTGTATGTCCCCCCGCTGCTAACGTGTCAGGTCTCCAACCTCCTTGTACCAACGGACTTTGGGGCCGATTTTCGATCGGAGCCTCCACGACGGGGTCTTGGGCTCGGATTCAATCCTCTCCAGGAGACGGTCAATGCGCGCACCAACGATGTCCCTGTCCACTTTCTCCAGGGCCTGAAATTCATTCAATGACCGACTTCGAACAAACTTCAGATTCTCGGTGGCGGTGTAATAGAATCCCCAGTCACCTGCGAAACGCGACGCGATGTGCGCCGCGTTGATCTCCGATTCGTCCTCTTCGACTTCGTGCTCTCGAAGCAAGACGATCGTATCGATCACATCCTTCTGGGTGATACGAACGATTTGGAGTTTCTCGAGCAACAGGTCCGTAACAGATATGGTCATCGAATCGATTCCCAGACGCCCACGGAAGTCCACCACATGGCACATGTCCAGACGATCGAAAAAGACGTCCACACGAAACCCATCGTCATGGAAGAAGATCAGGCGCTCGTTGCCATGCAGCATGGCGTAGCGCTCGTCAAACGTATAGCCTAATCCATCGAGGAACTGGGTGACTTGCTGCCACTGGTCAGAAATCGAAACGAGGTCGAGATCGGAGAGGACCCTCCCCATCGCTTCGCGCAGATGGTTGAATCGCGGGCACTGATACTCGAAGGCAAGGGCACCGAGCAAGCGCAGGGTCACCCCCGACTGACGCGCTTCTCCAAGGATGCGTTTGGCCTCTTCACGCATCTGGCCGGGATTGGCTTGCGGTGCAAGGGGCTCACTTCCGCTCACGACGAGGGCCCATGGGGAGCGCAGCTTCGTTCGATAGTGCGGCCCGCCCCCTGGGGTCGCAAGCTGCTGACATCAAGCATAAACCCATCATCAGATGCAGGTCAATACTCCGATCGTCCAACCAGCCCGCACGAAATCCGGCAGCATGGTCTCGTATCGGGAGCAGGATAGAGAATCTTCTCTTCGGGCGCTGAGGGTGCGCCGCAGGCGCGTATTTCACCCAAGGGCGCCTGCGGCGCACTCGGCATGTGCCCTTGGAAGACATCCCCTCTCCGGGTGTCGCGAGGAATGCGCAGACGGGCCGGGAATGTCCCGGCCGCCGGCGATTCAGGAGCGCTCCGCCTGCCTGAGGAAATCTCTCACTGCTCGGACGTACCCCGCCTCTTCCTCGACATGCGGCGTATGTGAGCTGTTCTCGAAGACCACGACTTCGGCGCCCGTGATTTCCCGGGCGTACATCGACGTCGCCCCGGGCGAGGCCTCATCGTAGCGTCCGCATGTGAACAACGTCGGAACGTGGATCTCGCGCAGTCGATCCACGCGCTCGAAATCGCGCAGATTCCCGGTTTGAGTGAATTCTGTCGGCCCCCACATGGTAACGTACACCGGAAACCCAATCCGATCCCACGTGCGCTGCAGGTACTCTGGCCACGGGTCCATCCGACAGAAGTGACGCTTGTAGAACACCATGGCGGCTGCCAGGTATTCGGGGCTTTCGATCGTGCCCGCCTCCTCGTGGACGTCGAGCGTACGTTGCGTTTCTTCCGGCAGCGCCGCACGATAGTGCTCGACATCCTCTAGCCAGCGCCGCACGCTCAAGCAAGGCCCGGCCAAGATCAGGCTGACGAGGCCCCGAGGTTGAGTCAACGCGTATTCGACTCCCAACATGCTCCCCCAGGAATGGCCCAGGAGGTGGAAACGCTCCAGACCCAGGGATTGGCGCACGCTACGCAGTTCGTCCGCGAAACGCCCCAGTTGCCAAAGGCTGGCGTCCTCGGGTTGGTCCGACTCACCACAGCCCAGCTGATCGTAGCGGACGACGGGTCGCTCATCGCCTAGCGCCTCGAGCGGGGAGAGGTAGTCCGACGGCATGCCCGGCCCGCCGTGCAGGGTCAGGAGCGGCAGCGCGTCTCCGGCCCCGGCGATCCGGTACCACACCCTCCCCCCCGGCACATTTACGTAGCCTTCTCCCTGATTGACGGTCATGACTGCCTCCCGGCGCCGCTCACACGCAAAAAGATGCCTGACAGGACGAGATTGTCTGAACTTGTGTCAGGGAACCGACGAACCTGTCGCCTTTTCCGGGATCCTCGTTGCTCGGCGGAATGCACTTTCATGGAGAGTCTAGCGCTGTCGCCCCCCGGCATCAATATCTGGGGTCATCTTGCCCTTGAATCATGCGGGTCAAGGGGACCGAGTGACACATCCACCCGCCAAAATTGGTGTGTGGGGTCGTCCAGGCGGATTCGCCACCCATCCCAAACGATTGCTTTAGTCTCCCGCTTTGAGAGTCGACAGTTGCCCTTCGAAGTCTGCCACTACGGCGTTCGCCTCCGCACGCTCAGATCCTCTCCCGACCGGCCCGCGCCGAACCGTCGACGGACTCCGAGGCGCCGCCTAACGCAGACTGTAAGCAGACTGTAATGTGCCCGACGGCCTCGCCCGAATATCCTGTGGTAGCATTGCATGTTTGCCCTCCGGCAGATTATCCATACATGTCGCCGGCTCAAGGGGCGCCGAGCGTTGGATGCCCACCCGGCCAGGCGAAGCAGGATCAGGGTCAACGTTGAGTCGTCACAATCAGCCCCAGCCGACTGTAGCTGCGCCGTCCGGCTCGCCGCGCATCGATGTTCGGGGTTTACATAAGGCCTATCACACCTCGGCCGGTGATTTCCCGGCGTTGCGCGGCGTCGACATGCGTGTCTGGCCCGGCGAGTTCGTCGCGGTCCACGGGAGGTCCGGGGCGGGCAAGTCGACGCTGATCAACATGATCACCGGGATCGACCGCCCCACCTCCGGCGAAGTCCTCATCGACGGGGTAACAATCCACTCCATGGCGGATGACCGGCTCGCCCGTTGGCGCGGCAAAAACCTGGGGGTCGTCTTTCAGTTCTTCCAACTGCTGCCTTCGCTCTCATTGATCGAAAACATCACCCTGGCCATGGATTTCAGCGGCGAATACCCGATCACCGAGCGGCGCGACAGAGCGCTCGATCTGCTGGCTCAGGTCGGGCTGGCAGACCACGCGCGCAAGGTCCCTTCGAAGATATCCGGCGGACAGCAGCAAAGGGTTGCCATCGCTCGGGCGCTGGCGAACGACCCCGGCCTGCTCGTCGCCGACGAACCGACAGGCAATCTTGACTCGCACACCGCCGGGGAGATCATGAATCTATTCGAGGGACTTGTCGAGCGAGGACGGACGTTGCTCATTGTCACACACGACAAGGAGCTGTCGCGACGCGCTGGCCGGGTGATCGAAATCGAAGATGGAATGATCTCCCAGGGGACAAACGGGCGATGATCCATCGATTTGTCGCTGATCCGGCCGATGTCGAGCACCTTCCTGGTAGCACATACCGCTTGAGCGTCCGCTGTCGAAGATGTGTCTCCCCGCCCGAGCATTTGAGAGGTCTGCTTCTTTGATCATCCCTACGCGCTGGACGAAGATCCTCAAGGATACCTGGAGCAACAAGTCGCGCTCGCTCCTGGTCGTGTTCTCCATTGCCGTCGGCGTGGCGGCCGTCGGAATGATCAACCATGCCGGGATCATCGTCCGGCGCGATCTATTCGGCTCATACGCCGCCGGGAACCCGGCCAGCCTGCACATCCGCGTGTCCTCCTTTAAAGACGGCCTGGCACGCGCCGTTGCGGCCATGCCTGAAGTTCAAGCGGCCCAGGCCAGACGCGTCACGGGGGCCTCGCTGCGGACACAATCCGGTGATTGGGTCGATCTCAACCTGAACGCCTTCCCCGACATGACTTCGATCGCCGTCGATCAGGTCCGGATGCAATCAGGCCGGCC
>CAZGRL010000021.1:28945-48893 GCA_964528155.1 uncultured Anaerolineaceae bacterium | reverse complement strand
GAAGGCGCTCGCCGAGAGGCTCGATCTGCCTGGCCATTGAGAGTCTCGGAAGATCGATCGGCTGTCGATCGCGGTATTCCAATGTCTCGAGGTCGATCGGCAGGAAGCGGCGACCATTCGATGAAACCTGGGCGCGATAGAAGCCGGCTCCGCTCTTTCGGCCGAGCAATCCCCTTTCAACCATGCGCTTGCGCAGCAAGTTCAGCCGGGGGCGCATGAGCATGTCGCGAAACTCGTCGTCAGGGATCGCTCGGAAGAGATTCTCGGCGACTTGTGTCGACACGTCCAGACCCACCAGGTCCCGCAGTCGGAAGACGGCCGAGCGCGGTCTTCCAACGATCGGTCCCAGAATCGCGTCCGCCTCTTCCACCGTGTACGCGTGCTCGAGCACGTAGTCCATGTCGTAGCTCGATTGGACGCTCGCCACACGGTTGGCGATGAAGTTCGGCGTGTCTTTGCAGAGTACGACGCCCTTTTCCAGGCGGGTCTCAAGGAAGCCCAGCATGGATTGCACCACATCGCCCTCAGTCCGCGGACCGGGAATGAGCTCGACGGCCTTCATGATGAGCGGCGGGTTGAAGAAATGAGTCCCCATGAAGTGACGGGCGAAATCCTCCGATCGGCCTTCGACGATGTATCGCACGGGAATTCCCAAAGTGTTCGTCGATACCACACTTCCCTGAGCTCGGACCGACTCGATCCTGGCCATGACTTCCTGCTTGATCGAAAGATCCTCAACAACGGCTTCGATGATCCAGCTCGCCTGGCGGAGTCGGCCGAGATCGTCTTCGAGATTCCCGATAGAGACGCGTCCGACGGCTTCGGGTGGGATCTCGTTCACCGGCCTGGAGGCGCGCGCCCTGGACCAGCCGTCTTCGGCTATGCGGTTCCGCACCTTTGGGCTGGACAGATCGAGTCCCTCGCGGGCTTCGGCCGGAGTTGGTGCTGGCGGCACGATATCGAGCAGATCGACCTCGATGCCCACGCTGGCAAGCAGCGCGGCGATCCCCGTTCCCATGGTCCCCGCCCCGATCACGGCGGCCCGCCGGATGGAACGATCGTGATCAGCCATATACCCTGCAATGTCTCCGTGACGGCTTCCTCCCGCTTTGGCCGGGCGCCGCCGGGGTTTGTCTCAGCCTGAGAGGCAGTGCCTTTTCGGGGAGGGAAAAGGGGTGAGAAGGCGTGTTCCCGCTAAGATCGTACGGGACGAACTGCCCACCTTATCCCTCCACGCCTCCCACTTCCCCTTACCCAAATGGCCGTTGTTGGAGTCCTCCCCTGACAACGACCTCGGCCATCCCTGATTGGAGCCGACATCCAGGCGCCGGATGGGCCGGATTCGAGAAGGAGCGACAAGAACAGCCGTCGGGTGTGAGACGTTCTTGTAGCCGCAGATCTCCGACCTGCGCATCCTGCCCACTATGGATGGCGCACCGGCGAAGGGTGCGGCTACAAGAGCGCTCGCCTGTGATGGAGGGCGCATCCATGAAGGACGCGGCTGCAAGAGCGCCCGCGAGTGGGGCACATGCTCTCTGTGCGCGGCGCGAAGCGCCTTTCCCCTGAGGCGGAGCGACGCAGAGCCACCCACCAATTACTCCAGGGCCTATAGGAGCATCTCAAACTCGAGCTCGTCCTCGATAGGTATCCCATTGAACCCGATCAGCGGGATCTCTGGCTTGAGCTTGCGCGACTCGGCGATCGCCCCTCGATGAACAGCAACCAGGTTCATGCCTCGACTCTGGTAGAAGGCGATCGCCGGATCATTGTCGTTTGTCGTGATCAGCCACAGACGACGACAGCCTTCGGCCCTTGCCCTGCTCACGGCTGCCTCGAGCAAACGTGTGCCGACACCGTGACATCGCAGAGCTATGTGCAAGGTGACAACCTCGAACTCCTCCTCCCGAATGTGATAGGTTAGCAGGCCGACGCGAGCCCCCGAGACCACTGCAACGTGGCCGGGGATCCTGTCAGCATGATGCATCTTGCCCCTCGAGACGACTCGGACGGCTCCGGCCTGTTCCTCGAGGAACGCCTTCGCCCAGAGTCGATCGGCTCCTTCGAGATCATGGACCTGGATCTGCACAGGTCGTTGCCTTTCGGTCCGGCGAGGTGAGTCTCACTTCGTGTGTCCGGCGTCTTCGCCAGGCTCGATGTGGGCCAGCACGTCATAGTGCGTGACTCTCGGCTCCATCTCGATTAGGAATTCACTGTCTTCCGGGTAGTAGCGGGCTTTCTCGACTTCATCCCCGGCGAAGGATTGGATCGACTCGAGTGAATCCTACAGCGTTAGGAGCAGGTAGTGCGCTGTATTGTATCGCCTTCAAACCGGCGAAGGACCAGAACACCCCGATTTCCCTCCGTCGCCCGGTAGTCCGGCACGCCGGATCGGAGCAAGAGCTCGTAGTACGCATCGGCCTTCTCTGAAGGGACGGCACCGTGCCAGGTTCGTGCGATCATCATGGCCCTCTCCCTACCCTGCCGGCCTCACTTGCCGGCCCGCGTATGTCCACCCATCGATCGGTTGAGCCACCGTCATCGCGCGCCGGGTGACGGCCTTACCCAGGACTTGTGTTGGGCGATCAACTGCAGGCCTTGCTGCGGCTCATCCCGTGGCGTCAATTGGCTCACCCAGGACCGCGTCCGCCTCGATCTCAACCAGGAGATCGGGTGTGATGAGGCGGCTCACCTCGACCATGGTCGTGCATGGTCGAACACGCCCAAAGGATTCCGCGTGGGCTCTGGCGATATCCTGCCAATCCTCGATGTTCTTGACAAAGATACGCGTGCGGACCACGTCATCGAGAGAAGCGCCCAGTTCCCTCAGGGCTTCTTCGATCTTGTTCAGCGCATACACCGTCTGAGCGTACGGGTCATCCCGCCCGTGCGTCACACCCTGCGCATCCGTCGCAGCCGTGCCGCCGATGAAGATTGCCTGGCCGACACGCACAGCCCGTGAATAGCCAACGGTATCCTCCCAGATCGTCTTGGCCGATACCCTTTGCCTCATCCACCACGCTCCATGTTTGCGATTCCTGGATTCCTTCCACGCACTTCGCTTCCGCCTTGGGTGTCGTCCACTTACTCCACCCATGAGCACAACACCATCAGACACCGCTCTGCGCCGATCAACAGATCGATCGGGACCGCCTTGGGTCCAATCGGGTCTACGCTAGGACGGCCGCGCAGCGAGATCCTTCCGGACGATCAGGAAGTCCTCGAGCTCCCGATACGGTTCGAAGCCGGCGTTCAGATACATCGACAGCGGGCCGTGATAGTTCGAGGCATCGCTCCTGGTGGCGCGGCGTGGGTAGGCCTCGGCGATCTCGAGCCCTGCTTCGGCCAGCCCCTGGCACGCAGCCTCCAGCAGCCGGTGACCAACGCCCGATTTCCTGTGGGCGGGAGCGACAAGGAAGCACAGAATCGATCCCACACAATCGGCATCATCAATGACCAGATCGGGGTTCGAATTCAGGTTCACCACCCAGCTCCTTGGGCAAGCCTGGCACCATCCTACAGGCTTCCCTTCGACATAGGCCACGTGACCGCGCAGCCGCCCTCGCCGAATCAGCGAAATGGACGCACTTCGATTCTCCTGCCCGGTTCGTTCATTCCAGTCCTTCTCTTCGTGGTCGGCATGATAGAACTGGCAGTAGCAGCCTGCCCAGCCGGGATTATCGACAAAGGCCTCGTGGTCGAAGAAGGCGAGCCAATCCGCCAGGAGTGCAGGGCTCAAGCTCCGGATGAGGATTTCCTTTTCAGTCATTCGCAGGATCGACCTCGCTCTATCGGCCCGACGGTCGGCGCTCTTCGGTGAAGAGAAGACGATGACTTGACGGCGGTCTGCAGTGCTCCGCCTGTCGGGATGGCGTATACTTCCGGCTCATGCAGGCCAACCGTCCACCCTTCCTCGATCGACTCCAAAGCATAAACACCCTCTCCGATCGGTTCCCTCGGCGGATCGCGATCGCCGTCGGCATCATCCTCCTTTCACTCGCTGTCCTGATCGATTGGCGTCCCATGGGGACGGGCATTGCCTTCCCTCTATACTACTTGATCCCGATCTGCATCCTGGCATGGTTCGCAGGCTGGATCCCGACACTTGGCGCAACCATCGTCACCGCCGGAATGAGCTTCGCTGGTCTGCTCTCTTCGAACCAGCTGACCTCCTTCTCGGTCGTTTTCGTCTTGGGCCGGATCCTGACCTTCGCTCTGTCCCTGCTGATCGGTCGGATCCTGGCAACGATTCGTTTGATGATCGACTACTTCGTGCTGGGTGATCAACTCCGGGCACGAATCGTACCGATCCGGATCGGGCCGCACCTGGTTTCGATCCCAACCCGCGATCCAGACATCCAGCAGTATGACTTCGAGCTCATGCCAGACGACATCCCCTTGTTGATCCGCCCGGGGACGGCCTTCGGCAGCGGATCCCACGCCACGACCCAGATGTGCTTGATGTTGCTCGAGGATCACCTCAAGCCGGGCCAACTGGTCTTCGATTTCGGTTCGGGGTCAGGAATCTTGTCAATCGCCGCGGCGAAGCTTGGTGCGCGCGCGGTGTATGCCGCCGACATCGCACCTCGGGCAGCACGTGTGATCCGTGAGAACATCCAACTGAACCAACTCGAGGACGTCATCCGCTTTCAGCAGGGATCGTGGCCCGTGTTCCTGGATCCCCTATCCGAGAGCGGACGGCGAGGCGATCGTGTATCGGCGTCCGGATCGCAGAGCCTCAGCGGGTTGAAGGCCGATATCCTCGTGGCTAACATACTGACTTACGTCATCGTCGAAGCCCTCAAGGAAGGTTTGACACGATGCGTTGCTCCTGGAGGCAAGTTGATCTTGTCGGGCATCCGCGCCGACCAGTGGGATGAGATTCGGGAGGCACTCGACGAGGCAGGGCTATCGATCCTTGAAAGGCGCCAGATGCAGGAATGGCTCGCCGTGGTTGCATCCAACCCCGTGGAACCTGCCGTATCGTAGATCCAGGCTCAGAGCAATGTGTTCCCAATGTGGAACACGACGCTGGGTGTCGGGCGTCCTTCCACAGTCGATCAGAAGACATAGGGGATGAAGCGTTTTGTCTCCTTCATATACACGACGTAGTCTGTCCCGAACTTGTCGACGTTCTCTCGTTCCTCTGCCTTCGCTGTAAGAAAGAGGAACAGCGTGGCGGCTACTGCCAGGAAGGCCGTCAAAGCCGTCGGCCGCTTGAGGCAGACCCCCCACCCCAGGCAGAGAAGCGAAGCATACAGCGGGTGGCGGATCCAGCGATACATCCCTGACCGGACGAGAACTGTAGTCGATTCAACCGGCCCGGCCGGTCGACCCCTCCGACGAAGGATCGTGAAACCATGGATGGCCAGCACGGCCGAAGCCATCAACAAGGTCCACGAAGCCAACTGAAGCGGAGACAGTGGATTATGCAGCCACGCCGAGACGTTAACCAGGAAGAGCGCCAAGAGCGTTTCGAAAGCGAATGCGCGGTAGAAGCCGTGGGATCGCGGGTTCTTGAGTGATGGGATCGACAAGCGGATGATCCCGACTGAGCCCACTACGAAGATCACAACTCTCACAACCGTTCCGACGGATGCGATGTCGTTCACCCTCAGACACCTACACGAAAACGGACGGATGATGCACGCGGATATCTCCGCATCCATGCCCGCGACCTGAAACACGGGAAGCTCGTACCCGGCTGGGAAAGACGGAACTTGTTTGACTAGTCTGGTCGGACGTACACGTCGTACCACTCGGCCAACTGCTCGCCATGGCGCCGGGACAAGCATTTCCAGATCCCATGGACGAACTCCTTCGCGAGCTCGGTTCGGGCCTCCACAGTCGCCGCGCCTGCCATTTCGGCGATGGTGATCGAACGAGCCAGGTCGGGCGGCTCGAGCCATTCGTACGGCTTGTGCTTGGCGCCGCGCCTGGCGCGCAGGGCCCGTCGGCGGATCCAAAGGGCGTGCTGGGGCGCGACGCCGGCCTCAAAGACACCGTGCAGAACGAGCGCGTGGACTGCGACGGATTGGATCGACTAAGTCGATGGCTTCCCTGGGTGTTGGGCGGCATATGCGTCGACCAGGAGCAAGTTCGTCGGCGAAGGCGCCAGCGGCGGATCACCTCCACTGGTGAGGGCGGTATAGATGGCCAAACAGGCCGGCGAAGCTCCGGTGTAGCGATGGGTCGAGCCCAGAGACGCTGGCAGGAGCTCCCCGCAACCGGGGCAGGGTTGGAATTCATCCGGCGACATGCTGCGATCCGATCGAAGGTATCAGGCCGGCGGCCCGAGAGGTCACGGCGCGCAAGAGACACAATTGGTGGTCCTTGATGAGGATAACACTCGCGCGGCTGGATCTGCCCAGTTCTCCGGCGCGAGCAGCGGATGGGAGAGTCAGTACAAGACAGCCTACCGCCCGACGGTCCGAGTGCAGATCAGCCAGGCTGGGATTCCGCCAGAGTGTAGACCGCGAGCCTTCCGACGACGAACAGCACGGCGAAGAGGACAACCGGTGGCCATGGGGGACGCTGCGCGAAGTAGCCCGGGCCGACGATCACCGTGTACATGAGCATCCCAAGGCCCACGAGCCCGAGTACGCGCGCCCAGCGTCGCCGTGACGGGATCGCCCAGCCCGAGGCTATGAGCATCCCGGCCGTAGCGAACTCCGCCGCCAGGTGGAAGCCCAGCCGGATGGGCTCGGTCTGGAGCTCCGGCGCATGCCCTGCGGCGATGGTCCTCCCCCACTGCGCGAGCATGAGCACGCCAACTCAGATGCTAAACCAAGCCGTGAGACGCACTTGCACCTACTGATACCCCACCAGGGTCATCCCATCCATCGGGTCAAGCGTGGCAGATCTGATGACCCGACACTTCACCGCCCGACGCGAGGCCGGTTTCGCGAATCAGGCGCTCTCCCCAGGAAGTCTCGCGTTCGCCCCAAGCTCGGTTCGTCAATCTCCTAGCCCGTGACATCCCTCTGACGGAAGATCAGAATGGCCGACAAGAGCAAACCGACTCCCACCGACAGCAACCTGAACGCGGCAGTACCGGCGGATACCGAATCGTCCGGCCGAAGAATCGAGGCGAAGACACCGCCGATCATGGAGAACAGGTTGCTGATGGGTAGCCATTCGCCGAAGGGGATGCGGTCGCGCATTGTCGAGAGCAGGAACTCGCCCAGGAATAACGTCAGACCGGCGAGCATCCCTGCCGCCGCTGAGCGACCGAGAACCGAGCCTATGGCCGACATCCCACCGTACACCAGACATGCGAGCGGAAGGAGCACCGATGCACGAAGGAGCGAGCCGACGACCTCGCCTCCCTCCGCTTGCCAGCCTGCCAGGCTCAAGGCAATCAGCCCGATCCCGGCGGAAATCAGACCTGTGAGTGAGAGCGTCGTCATCACGACTGCGATCTTGGCTGTGATCCAGTCGGCGCGGGGAACACCCCGCGCCAGGATCGTCCTGACTGTGCCCATGTCATACTCGCGACCGAAGGCCGACGCCGCCAGAACGGCCGCGCCAACCGCGGCCAGAAGAACGGTCGTGGCCAGGGGAATCTCGCCGGGATTCTCGATCACACTTGAGACTTTGGGCGCAGCCAGGCGAAGGATCACCACCATCACCAAAGGCCCCAAGAGCAGCGCCAGCACAACGGCGCGCAAGATCACATCCGAGCGGAGTTTGTCGACCTCGGCACCAGCTAGTCTCAGCCAGGCCTTCACGACGTGATGTCCCTCCGCCTGAGCGACCAGGCGCCGACGGCGATCCAAACCACGCTCCAAAGCAGCAGTATGCCTCCCGCCAGGATCGGGTTGCTATGAAGAGGGCCTGGCAGTTTCTCAGGCGCACCCCCCGGCAGCGAGACAAGCGCTTCAGACCATATCGAACCGCCCCACGTCGTCCAGACTTTGGTGTTCCAGTCGAAGGACATCGCATGCATGGGCGCCCAAAGGCGATACAGGGTGCTGAACGCCTCGACCCCGGCGAGTTTCATCGAGACCAGGAACGGCCCAAAACCGTCCGACACGATTTCAACAAAGCGTAGGCCGAGGCCAAGTGCCAGCGCCGGACCAGCCCCGCGTGCCAGCAAGGCGAAACCCGTGGCGAAGCCGATGTACGGGACCGTCGCCACCCAGGCGCGCAGCAGCCTTCCCGCAAAGGCCAACCAATTGACGACCTGAACGGCGGCTCTGTCCACCTGGATTCCAGTCTGCGATTGCGTCCAGAAGCCGATAGGAATCTGGAGCAGGGCCAGGAGCAACCAGACCAGTCCGGCGATGATGAGATAGGCCAGGACTTTGGAGATCGGCCATAGCCCGCGCCCCACGCCTCGAATTAGCACCGTTCGGGCGGTCCCGTTATCGAATTCCTCGCCGGTCTGGATGCTGACTGCGATCAGCAGGGCGACAGTTCCCCAGGTGCCCGTGACCTCCCACACCTCGTCCAGCGCGTCGGGGAATGTCATGCGACGGGTCAGGTCGGCCTCAGATGCACGGGCGACGGCCGGCGGAACCGGTTGTCCGTAACGGCCGATCCCGCTCTCGATCGCCTGCTGGTAGTCCAGCAAGGATGTTCTCAAGCTTCGCGCATGAAGGACTGACACCAGGACCAGGATCAACATCAAGGCCCATGACGACCGCCGGCGCACGACCTTTCGAGTCTCCGCCATGAGCAAGTGCCAGCTGTCAATCATTTTCCCCACTGCCGGTCAATTGCAGGAAAAGGTCTTCAAGAGTTTTCGAGGCTCGCAGAAGCTGACTGGGATAGATTCCTGCGCCGGCCAAGATCGCTGCAACCTCGCTCGAACGTTCCGGAGGCGCGGCAATGTGCAGGCGATCATCCTGGCGTCTAAGCCCCCGCACCCACTCGACCGGCGCGAGAATCGCCTCTGCCCGGGCGAAGTCTTGCTCGAGCAACTCCACCTCAATCGCTTCCTTCCCCAGCAGAAGCTCTCGGACAAGACCCTGAGCGATCACTCGCCCATGGTCGATGATCACCACCCGATCGCAGACCTGTTGCACTTCGTGAAGCAGGTGACTCGAGAGGAACACCGTCTTGTCATCCTCATCCACAAGGCGGCGCAACAGTCTGCGCGTCTCCTGGATGCCGGCCGGGTCGAGCCCGTTCGTCGGCTCGTCGAGGATGTAAAAGTCGGGGTCGTTGAGCATGGCGGCGGCGAGGGCGAGCCGCTGCTTCATCCCCATCGAGTAGATCTTGAACAGATCGCCTCCCCGCCCTCCGAGGCCGACGAGGTCGAGAACGAGGTCAACTCGATCCGGAGCCTTACCGCCCAGGATCTGGGCAATGACACACAGATTCTCGCGTCCGGAGAGATACGGATAGAAGGCCGGGCTCTCGATTGTCGCACCTGTCCGTCGTAGGGTGTTCTTGAGTCCCTTGCGTACGTCCTGCCCGAGCACCTCCGCCGTACCGGAGGTGGGCCGCACCAATCCCAGGAGCATAGCGATCGTGGTCGTCTTGCCGGCCCCGTTAGGCCCGAGGAAGCCGAAGACCTCACCACGCGGCACCTCCATCGTCAGTCGATCGACGGCCAGGGTCCTGCCGTAGCGCTTCGTCAACTGCCAGGCGCGGACGACCGAGTCACCCTTCATGCAAATGTCTGCCCCATGGTCGGCGAGTCCCGAAGTTGTTAAGTCTAGACCTCAGCCGTCGTCTGGCGCAATCGCCATTCGGCCGAAATCCGGCCGGATGGGGTGCCGGACGATTCGAATTGTGCCAAACAGGGTCAGTTGGATGAGCGCTGAACTGGGCTAAGATGATGAGTCGCCGGGGTGGTAACTGCCCGTGTCGGCCGGTCGCGGATCACAAGGCGCGAGAGAAGAATGCGGGTCGACTCAGCGATCTCGGCGACGGCGAGGTCAAACGCCTCAGCGTTTGCTTTCGATGGCGATCGATAGCCTGTCACCTTTCGGACGTACTGCAGGGCGGCCAACTGCAACTGCTCATCGGACGGCCCGTCTTCCATTCCGCGAAGTTGTTTGATGTTCCGGCACATGATCCATCTCCGATACCGACGCTCAACGAATGGAGTCCAGGTACACCAGGAACGGCTTCATCCGTTTGAAGCCTTTGATCGTCTGCCTGACAATGTCCGACTCAAGCATCTCGCGATCGGAGAAACGGTGATAGACCGTGACTTGCTTCAGTCGAAGCAACTCGATCTCGGGGTGATCCCTGGAATAGCCTCTGGGTGCTGACTTCAGCTTCTCCCCTTCAACCTCCCCGAAGTACTCCCGAAACGCTTTGGCCTCGACGATCTTCTTGAACGATCCAGCATCGCGGACGATTGCCTGTCTGAACCTGTCTAGACGTTTCGGGTCCGGCTCATGGAGCCCTCCGGCGATCATCGAATCCCCCGGACTGACGTGGACGTAGTAGCCGATTTGCATGGCCTTCCTGCCGCCCGGCGCGATGTAGGCCCCCATGTGAATCTTGTACGGCGTCTTATCCTTGGAGAAGCGGATGTCGCGGTAGATCCTGAAGATGCAGTCCTTCGGTGTCAGGCCGCGCAACCCTTCCGTCGGCCTTAACTCGTCGATCAGCGCGCCGACAAAGGCCTCGAACGCCCGACTGGCTTCCTCGTACTCGGCCCGATGATCTTGAAACCAGGTCCGATTGTTGTTTCGCTTGAGTGCCTTGAGGAAGTCGAACGTCGGTTTGAGATTCACCTGTGTGCCCATTGCTTCTCTCCCGCATGTTGACACTGTCTGAGACGTTGCCCGATTCCGGCTCACCCGGATACCCTGCCGGGCATGGACGATGATAGCTCATACCCGCCAGAGGACGTGCACGACAGGAAAACCGCACCCAAGCGAGGAATGGCTTCGTCCTCTCCGCGGTTATCAGTTGGTCACAGCCAGGCTGGCATGGTGCCCATCACTGGCTGACTTGCGATCGGACTGACGGAGCGCCAGGCGCCGGATCTCCCCGCCCAGTCTGAGATGAGGCCTCCCCCGGGGCGGTTTCGCAGCCGGGGAGGCGGGTATCCCTTGAGAAAGAGTGTGCGATGGGGAACGGAGTCCAGCTAGCTGGACTCGACCTTCGGAGCGGCGTGGCTCAGACTGGCGAAGAACATTGTCGTGTACTCCTCGGCCAGCCGCCGGCGGCCGGCGACATCGGACGGTTTGTATGGCTTCTTCAGTTTGAAGAAATCCGGGGCAAGAAGCATGAACATCACTGAACCGAGGAGATGCGAGAGCAAGAATCGAATCCGGGCCGGGTCTTCGCCGGACAATTCACTGATGGCACGCCTGGCCAGTCTGTCGGACGCCTTTCGGATTGCGACCGCTCCGGCCGAGTTGTAATCCTTTTCGACCACGGCGCGGTAGAGGTGAGCCGTGGTAATCCCAGGGAAGCGCAAGCCTCCGTCAATCAGATAGAACAGCACGTTTTCAAGGATCTCACGGAAGGAGATGTCCTGCGCATGGATGTCCACGAAGACATCCTCAAGCGCATGGTTGATCGTCATGGTCAGCGCCTGGGCGACAAGCTGATCCTTCGTTCGGAAGTGATAGTTGATCGAGGCGATATTCGTCCCGGCTTCGCCGGCGATGGCGCGCGTGGTCAGGCGATCGATCCCATCCCGCTCGATACAGGTGACGACGGCTTCCAGGATCGCCTGACGGGTGGTTCGATCATCATTCGTCATGCTGCTTCTGCCTCCTGTGCTAGGCCACACATCTGCGCCGAGAGCTCCCACAGCCGGCGTGCAGCGTCCGCATCCAGCCCTGCCGGGTCCGGTGGCTTGGGTCGTCCGTGCTTCCAATAAACCTCTCTAGAGTGGAGGACATCCGGGTCGAGCAACAACCTCACGATCCCGGCAGCGGATCGTTCGGCCGGTATTCCGCTTCGGCGCCGGATCGACCAGACCCACCGAGCCAGGCGCGAGTTGACCTTCATGCCCATCTCGGTGTCGACCAGACCTGGGTCAGCGGCGAGCGCGCGAATACTCGACGATACACCGAGGCGACGCCCGAGCTCGGCTGTGAACAAGACATTGGCGAGCTTGGTCTGCTTGTAGACCTGCAGCGGGTTGTAGTGACGCAGACGCTGGATGTCACTCCAATCCAGACGCGCCCCGTAGTGCGAACCGGAGCTCACGGTCACCACCCGTGCCTCTGGCTTTGCCTGCAATCGTGGAAGGAGCAGATTCGTCAGGAGGAACGGTGCCAGGTGATTGACTGCCCATTGGGTTTCAAATCCCTCAGGGGTCAGCGTCTGCCAGAAGGTGAACGTTCCGGCGTTATTGACCAGTCCGTCCAGGCCGACTTCGCCCCATCCGTCAAGCCGCCGTCCGATGTCGACCGCCAGCCGGCGCACATTCCGCTGAGTGGAGAGATCGGCCACTTCGAAGGCGAGCCGACCATCAGGAAAGCTCTCGGCCGATTGCCGAGCGACATCGGCACAGCGGGTCTCGGACCGCCCTACTCCAATGACGGCCTGCCCTCGCTTGAGCAGCTCGCGGACAATCGCCAATCCGATGCCCGACGTTGCACCGGTGACGACGAACAGCTTGCCCTGGCTCTGATCACATGTCTCAGACATTTCGGCGGACCTCCCCGCCCGCCCGAATGATAGGTATATCCGACGCTTTTGTCAAGCGTTTCATACGCTCGTTTTGAACACTCGTTTGACATTTCCAGGAATTGCGGCTAGACTCCGACCTGGCTGAGCTGGCACGCCTATTCGGCCTGGAGGTTGATATGCGTAGCAAAGTCATGATCACCGGGGCTACAGGCGGTCTGGGGAAGGCCTTCGCCGTCGAATGCGCTCGCCGGGGTTGGGACCTCTTCCTGACCGACCTGGATGCGGACAGCCTGGATGTTCTGGCGGACGGGCTGCGGCGCACCTACGGGATCGGCGTCGTCTGTCATGTATGCGATCTGACGGATCCGAGCTCGCGGTCCGGCCTCTTCGATTTCATTCGGTCCGGTCGGACGAGGTTCTGGGCTTTGATCAACGTCGCCGGCGGAGATTTCGAAGGGACATTTCGCGAACAACGGCCTGAAAAGCTGCGGACCATCCTCCGGCTCAATATCGAAGGCACGCTAGAGATGACCCACGCCGTGCTCGGCTGGTCGGATCCGGGGATCCCATTCCGCATCATCACGGTCTCCAGCCTGGCTGCGTTTTTCCCGATGCCGGTGAAGGCGACCTACGCTGCATCCAAGAGATTCCTACTTGATTTCTCCCTTGCGCTGAAAGCCGAAGTCGAAGGCCTCGGGGCCACCGTCACGGTTCTTTGTCCCGCCGGCCTTCCGACGACGGACGAATGCATCGAGGCGATCGAAGCCCAGGGTCTTATGGGGCATCTGACGACCCAGAACATCGGACTGGTTGCGGCGCGCACACTCGACCACGCCCTCAAGGGTCATGCGATCTACGTCCCGGGTCTGTTGAACCAATCCCTGCTGGCGTTGAGTCGGCTTATGCCTTCGACGGGAATCGCCAGACTGATCGGCCGTCGCTGGCAGGCGGCGCATCGTCGCCGGGAACAATCCCTATCGGCGATGAGCCCGCTGACGGAGGCTACGACGAACTCCGCGGAGGAGCGGCTGGGCCTGAGAGCGTGATCCCAAAACGCCGAAGATCACGGAGAAGTTGTCGGCTGTCCCGAAACAAGATTGTCTGCAGACCGACCTCATTGGCGGCGTCCAGGAACAAATGACGATCATCGATGAACAGACACTCGTGGGGGTCGCATCCCATCACAGGTAGAATGGAGCGGTATGTCGTCGGGTTGTTCTTCCGCGTGTGAAGCGAGAACGAATAGAACCTCTGACTGAAACTCCCCAGGAATACATGCCTGCTCTCGATATACTCGATCCACTCGCGGCCATGGTCGGAGAGTAGATACAGAGGATAGTATTTGGCCAAGGCGGCGACGATCTCCACCATGCCGGGCACCGTCTGATCGAAGTGCCGCCGGATCGAATTCTTCAGTTCGGCCAGGTCGATATCCCAGCCGAACTCCTGCATGACTCGTCTCAAATACGCGTCTTCCGTGATTGACCCCAGGAGGAAATCCGACATCGGTGGGCTGCGGAATTGGGCCAGGATCTCTGTCGCTGTGTACGGAAGCCGGCCCCGCAGGGTATCCCCCAGGCCGGTCAGTCCGACAACCAAAACATCCGAGAGATCGAACAGAATTGTCCGGATGGGCGCCTCGACCTCCGCTTGCGACGCTCCGTCGCTCATCGACATGGGCCAGGCGAACCAGGAAGGGCAGTATTGCCCATCGGGACACGAAGCTCAAATCAGGAATGGCGGGCCGAAGAAGATGTAGCGCCCGAAGTCACCGAATTCTCGATCGCTCATGAAGATGGCCGTAAAGGAGTCCATCACGTAGCCCCGTGCCAGCAAGTGCCTGATCGCAGCCCGATTGACGAGAGGTACCTCGACCCCGAACCTCTCCCACCTGTTGAACGCGTGGTTTTCTGCGTGGGCGAGGGCGTCCGGGAAGTCCCGCGCCTCCAGTAGGGCGAATGGGCCGCTCGCCTCCCCGACGTAGCCATAGCCGACGATCCTGCCATCCCGACGATAGGCAAATCCATCTCGATCGCCTGCCAACCATTGGTGATCCTCCGGCCGTTCGTGCCCGATGAGGGCAAGATCGATCTGTCGAAGCTCATCCATCACTTCAGGAGTCAGATTCAATCTCTCCGGGACCAGATCACCCTCTAGCTTGACCGGCTCCGGCTCGCGGGAGAAGTACTTAATCGGGAAACGACCGGCCATTCCGGCTTTGAGATAGCGGATCTGCGCCCTGTCGTCCAGCGTGGCGATGATCGAGCGATGGGTTGCAGGCTCATCCGGAAAGGCCCTTCGAAAGAGCTCGCTTCCCACGCCGGCTGACTGCTCCCCGGGCATGACGAAGAACTCCGTCAGCTCTTGAGACCCGCTCCGTCGGATTGACCTGGCATAGCCGATGGCCATGCCGTCGTTCTCGGCGATCCAGAACTCGGAAGCCGTGCAGGCGATGTGCTCGAACATCGACCTCCTTTTCGGCCACAAGTCTCGAACAACCTGGGGATCATTCCCTCCCGATATCGGCGTCACCCCAGTCCGTCGGCCGAGATCAGAGATGGCCTTGTAGAAGATGTCGAACACCGCGGCCGAATCCTCGACATCGCCTTTCCGGTATGTCACAGCCACACGTCACCATCCGAGGAAGCAGCGCCCGTCGGGCACATAGAGGCGTCTGGCGCGGGGATCGCCAGCATGTTACGGCTCACGGCTGCGCCGTCTCTTGGCTGACCCGTCTGAACGCGACTGCCGCAGAGGCGCCCTCGTGTGCGGCAATGGCCCCTCCTCTTCCCCTTTCAAGGGCTGTCGCCCCGACTTCTCAACGAGAACTCCCACAACGGGAAACTTCTCAAGCAGGTCCAGCCCGTGGGGCGCCTGGCCCAGGGCATCCGTCAGGTCCGTCCCGGCCTGGTGCGTCGCCTGGTGCCGCCCATCCTTCCACAGGAAGCTCTTACTAACGTCGTACACCTTGCCCTGTAAGCCGACGAAAGACGGCGAGCCATCCAGGCCGTCGTATCGGCCGAGATCTTCCACCGTGAACTCTCGGATGGGCTTGGTGGGCATCGCTTCAACCACCCGCGGGGAGGCCCAGCGATTGCTGGCCTCCCCCGCGGGTGATGGTCGCTCGACTACTTCAGGAACTTGCCCACGAAGGGCGAGGTATCGCCGCGACGCAAGAAGTGGCCCGAAGGGCCTTCGCCCAGGAACTCGGAGAACCACGACTCGTGCTCGATCTCCTCATTGAGGATCGCCTGCGCCAATTCGTACGTCCGGAAGTCCTTCCCGGCAGTCATGCTGCAGATGTAGCTGTACCCCCGGACGGCGCAACGCTCGGCCTCGACGAGCACCGTAAGCATGGCACGAGTGTCCGTCGGGTCCTTCGGGAGCATGGCCGGCGGACAGGCCGAGATGTTGTGGAAATCGACCATACTCGGCGGAAGCTTGCCGCCGAGCTCGTAGATGCGCGGCATCAATGCCTCAAAATGGTTTCGGTCTTCGATGCGCGCTGTTTCGGCGATCTCTTTGATCCCCTCCCCTTCCAGCCCGATCAAATTCGCCCTCAGGATAGTGTAGTAATAGTACGTGGTCAATTCGGCGGATGCGTTCTTGACCAGCAACTCAACCAGTTGGTCGACATCGATCCCAGCCTTGACCACCATCTCGCGTGCGACTTTCGCCATGGTTATCTCCTTTGTTTTACTTATGGACTGTCAGCGGATGTCTTGTTTCGCGCAGATATTCACTCGTGCTCGATGATCCACACCTCCTGCATCTACTGAAGCCGGACCTCCCGGACGGGCGCGGGGCATGTCCTCATAGAGAATATCTGAAGAGAATGAGTATTCACAAGATCCAAAAAAGAGAGGCCTGCCTGGCTTTGCCTACTTGTCACCTGTTCTTCCTGCACTGCGGGCAATATCCAAAGAGATTCAACTGATGGCGAACGATCTCGTACCCCGAAGCCTTCTCCAACTTCTCGACCAGGCCCTTCGCCAGACCGATCTCCCCATCGACGATCTTGCTACAACCTATGCAGATCAGGTGGGGATGCGGGAAGGGCTTGTTGCCGTCGTAGTGACTGTCGTCCCGAAGGTCGATCTCCACTACCTCGTCCAGCTCCTTTAGCATGTCGAGAGTCTTGTAGACCGTGGCCTGGCTCATGGTTGGATATTCGGTCTTCACCCGTTCGTGGAGCTGAGATGCACTTGGATGGCCGTCGCTGGCTGCGATCAGGCGGACAAGAGCCATCCGCTGGGGAGTAAGCCGGTATTCGCGCTCCCGCAGCCTGGAGATGAGTTGTTCATACCTGGTCTGGGGATCTGCCATGAAAGTGAGTCTCTCCAGAGAATTGCTCTTAGCTATTCTACCAGCTTGTAGTGGGGGAACGGCAGCCACTGGTCTCCTTCACGAGAGCCGCGCGACGGAGTGGCGGCCGCAGTATCCCCTGCTGTAGTCCCTACCGTCCCGCTCTTGTCAGCTTTGGGGGACCCACACTGACGTTGCCGGAGATGCTGTCGTCCGTGCCTCCGGCTCTTTGCTCGGTGAACGCATGATCGAGTAGTCGTCATCATCATAGCGTGAGCGGCACTGCCAACCTGGTTTGGCCTTCAGTGCCGCTCCGAAGTCGGGCCCGTCATCGCGAAGAGGAAAACCTGTGATCTCGCCGATGCCCCTTTCAGAATGACCACATGCATGACGGCGAGGCCCGGCGCAAGCCTCTCCTCGTCCCTTTGCCAGTCGGGGTCTCACCCCCTCGTCCCGAGCGCCCCGTCGCATGAGTTTACAATCCGCATTCAGCTCGCCCCGGGAAGCAATCGCTCGTGACGCCTCAAGAACTCAAGTAATAGTGCCAGAGCACGCGCGCGGCGACGGCTCTCCATGGCCTCCAGGGCTCGGCGATCGCGTGCAATGCTGCAGCATCCGGGCGGGAGCGCAACCCCCTGAGTCTTTGGACGCGACCCCAAGCGCCAGGTCGCCGGCCGGCCAGACGTCGGGCCGGAGCATGGCCATGAGAAGATAGATGTCTGCCGTCCAAGGACCGACGCCTTGGATGCCAAGCAGCTTCTCCCGAGCGGTCCCATCCTCGAGCCCTTCGAGTTCCACCAGGCTCACGCTCCCGTCGAGGATCGTCTCTGACAACCGTCGCGCATAGCGTGTCTTCTGACGGCTGAACCCGATGGCTTTCATCGCCTCGTCGCCCAGGGCGAGCAGGCCGGAAGGCGTCAGCGGTGAGACGGCCTGACACAATCGATCAAATGCCGCCCTGGCCGAGGCCAGGGAAACCTGCTGCTCAAGGATGATGTGGATGAGCGTGGGAAAGCCGGGCCTGCGCTCCCACATCGGAGGGTCGCCGAACGAATCGAGCACCGAGGCCAGGCCATCGTCGCGCTGACGGAGTTCCCTCAACGCAGACGAGTACGTGCGCGGTGTGAGTTTCCGATATCGCATTTGGGGTCCCGACCCGTCGGAATGCTCGGGGATCAGCGGCTCGAAAGGAGTTCCTTCAATCTGGGGTGATCGGCGTAAACCCCGCGGCGTTCAGCGGGGAGGAGGGCGGCGATCCGGCACATGATCTCGTCGTCGTAGGCCTCGAGCACACGATCACGCTCGGCGCCGGCAAGCGGCTCAAGATGGAATGGTTCCCCGAATCGCACTTGGATCTCGATCCGCCGTAGCTGCCGGATGCGGGTCTTCACTTCCGCATCCTCAGTTCCCGTGACGGCTGCGGGCAGGATCGGCGCCCCACTCTTCATGGCAAGATATCCGGCCCCGGATCGGGCCATGATCAATGATCCGGTCGGGCTCCGCGTTCCTTCGGGTGCGATGACCAGCATGCCACCCCGCTTGAGCCTCCTCAGGCAGGCGCGCACCGCATTGAAATCGGCGTTGAAACGATCGACCCAGATCCCGTCAATCGCCCACGTTAGCCAGCGGAAGATCGCCGTCTCGCGATACTTCTCGGCAACAAGCATGATGATGTCATCCCGATCGATCAGAACATAGGCAAGACCGGGATCCAACCGGCCGACGTGGTTGGTGACCGCAATCAGCCCGCCAGATGATGGGACGTTCTCCATTCCCTCGACTTCGATCCGGGTGATCAGGCGGAAAAGCATGCGGATGAGAGCGCGCGTCATCGTGAACTTCATTGTCTCAAGGCCTTCACCGTTGACGACATAGAAGATTCGTCAGCCAGGTGCACAATGTGTTCTGGGGACTGCTCGTGGTATGCGGAGATTCTACCGTATCGGAGTCCCCAAGCCGCCTGAGTGCCACACGGGTCTGGAGGAGAGGCTCAAGACGACCTGGGCGGCTAGAACTCCATGACCGAATCGAGACCGCGATGCAAACCGGTCAGACGTCCGACCTGGCGGATCGCAAGCAACGCTCCGGCGGTGTACGGTTCGGCACTCGCCCCCGAATCGAAGCGCAGCGTGAGCCGCTGGTCCGGCAGTCCGAAGACGGCTTCGAGGGAGATCACGTATCCCGGCAGCCGAACGGAATGGACCTGAGAACCGCCTATCCGGGCGCCGCGGGTCTCACTCGGCCCGCGTACCTCTTCGAGAGGGACCTCGAGCCTCGACTCGCCGATCTTCGCCAGGCGGTTGGCCAGCTCGAGCGCCGTTCCGCTTGGTACGTCGACCTTGTCCGCGTGGGCATAGTCGATGATCTCCCAATGAGGGATATGTTTGGCCGCCATTGCGGCGAACCTCTGTAAGAGAACCGCCCCGATGGCGAAATTCCCACAGGCCAGCACGCCTCGACCTTTCTCCTGGGCGATGAGGTCGATCTCGCCGTAGTCGACGTCGCTCAATCCGGATGTGCCGATGACGACGTGCGCGCCGTGCTCAAGACCTGTGAGGACGTTCTCCTTGGCGACTTCGGGATGGGTGTATTCGACCAGCACCATGGGCACGGGATCCAGGGCATCCGAGACCGAAGCGGCGAGCGTGACGGACAAGCCCGGCTCGTCGATAACGTCTCCGAGACGCTCGCCGGCATGTTTACGCGAGACCGCACCCACAAGTTCGATGTCCGGCGCATCGGCGATCGCCTTCGCCAGGGACGAACCGGCCCAACCCGTCGCCCCGGCGAGACAGACTGTGATTCTCGTATTCATGCTACCTCTCGGAGATCTGAGAATGCCGACGATCACTCGGCGGATGTGGCATGTTACCTCTTCGCGTGTCGGGAGACAAATGATGCAGGTGGAGATGATCAACTTGGGAGAGGCCAAGGGCCCAGGCGCGACCCCCACCCTGCCCTCGCTCCCCTCCGCCTCGCTTTCCCCTCCGCTGCGCTCCGGGGACCTTCGGCGGGGACCTTCGGCCTTCCAGGGGAAGGGATTCGCGCACCCTCCCCCTTTCAGGGGGAGGGTTGGGGTGGGGGTGGATCA
>CAZGRL010000021.1:0-28845 GCA_964528155.1 uncultured Anaerolineaceae bacterium | reverse complement strand
ACCCTCCCCCTTTCAGGGGGAGGGTTGGGGTGGGGGTGGATCACCGCGCGCGAACTCACGCCACAACTGCAGATATCCCCTCGCCCGCACCCGCCTCAGATGTACAGCCCGTCCGGATCGACTTCGTCGCGCAGGATGCGCAGCTCGTCCGGGGTCGGAGCCGGGTTCTGTTCGACGTGTTCGGGCATCGAGAGCTCGAAACCGGTGCTCTCGACAACATGATCGATGCCGACGCCGGGTTGGGTCGCCAGGAGCTGCATCCGACAGGTCTCCGGGTGATAGCCGAGTACGGCCAGCGTCGTGACAACGCGGTAGGGTCCGGTCCCGTTCGGCAACCCGGCCGCTTCGCGCGCACCGGGACCGCTGAGAAAGCCGGGCGTGGTCACGAAGTCGACCTGCTCGACGAATCGCCTGCGGTCGTGGGGCATGATTGCGATCGTGCGCCAGCAGTTCGATCCCACGTCATTTCCCCCGCCCGACCCGGGCAGCCGGACTTTCGGATGGTCGTGATCGCCGATCACCGTCGTGTTGAGATTGCCATACGGATCGATTTGAGCGCCGCCGAGAAAACCATATTCCACGAAGCCGCGCTGGGCTGTCTCGACAATGTCGCGAATGCCGGAGGCGGCGATGGCGCGGTTGAATGTGCATCCGCCTCCGACCGCCAGTGGCAGCGTCTCCAGAATGGCGCCCGTTCCGCCGAACTCGAAGATCGTGACCAGGTTGGGCGCGTGCATCTTCTGCGCCAACGACGCCGCCAGCATGGGGATGCCGGTGCCGATGAAAGCCGTCGTGCCGTCCTCCATCAATCGGGATGCCGTGCAAATCAGGAGCTCGCTGGCGTTGTAGGCTTCTTCGCTCATGGCTCCCTCCCCAGCGCGTCCCCTCTGAGGCCTTCGAGACGTTCCTCGCCGAAGAGATCCAGATAGGCCCGATGATCGGCGACGGCGTGAATGTACTTCTCCAGGAAGTCTGCCGCCCTCTCCGGCGTCTTGGATGCCTCGACCCACGTACGGATTTGCTCCTCGTCCCGGACGTAGCGGTAGCACATCTCACCGGGGTGCGATCCGAAGGGAGCTTCGACGACGGCATCGACCAGGTAATAGGGGATGATGGTTCGATCCGGTTTGCGCCGGATCATCTCTGTGTCGACGATCTCTTCGGCACTGATGATCAGGCGCTTGCTGGCGCGTGCCATCTCGGCGGCGAATCCGCTTATCCCATCGATTTGCGCATTCCCACAAGCGTCAGCCCGGTGAACATGGATCAGGCCCACATCCAGGATCAGCGCCGGGAGGAGCGCGATGGGCATGCCGGTGAACGGATCCTCGATGACCTTGGCTGCGCTGTACTTGAGGGTGTCCGTCCCAAGCATCGATCGGACCGGGATGAATGGCACTCCCATGGCGGCAGCCTTGAAACGCCAGGCGATCCCGGCATTGCTCCACTCGACGACCTGCTCGACCCGACCGCTTTCGACCTCCCGACGGAGACAGTTCGAGAGGCCATAGACTTCCAGCCCGATGTAGGTCAGATCCAGGGCCTTGACCAGGCTCGCTGCCAGGAGCATGTCCGATTCGAGGACACCTTGGCCGGCCAGACGCAGATCGCCGATCCCTTGACGTACGATCTCATGGACAAGGCTCATGGGACAGCGGACGGTCCCGTAAAGCTCCGTCCCGATGTAGTCCCCGCTCCTGACAAAACGCCGGATCGCCTCGGCCTCTGTCATGCGCTTGTCGACCATTTCCTTGCTTTTCGCCCGGTTCCACGCCCGGAATCCTTCAACGTCCGGCGGCTGGATCAGTTCCCCAATGCCGCTTTCAAGAATGCGGACGACATCTGAGCGAAGCTCCTCCGACGACGGTGGTCGTGTTCGATCCATATCACTCCTGCCAGGGACCGACCGTCGCCACGGAGAGGGCGATCGGTCCGATGAAACCGACTTTGTGCATCAACATGCTCGCTATTCGGATTGACGGGAAACCGCCCCGCTGCGGTGGCTGTTTTTGGGCGTCTGTGATCATTCTAGGGAGCTGTCGAAAGGGGATCAACTGACTTTCGGCTTCACACGGAGGGAGGAGAGGCATGCTGGGGCCGGCGGCGAACATCGGATCGAACTGCAGGTTCCGATCGTTACCCATGACTTCCTGATGACTTCGGCGTCGGTGTGGAGGCCGGTCTGGGTCTGCCGTCCCAGCTGCCTTCAACGACACTGGCTTTATCGACGGTAGTCGGTCAGGACGAATGCGGGGACCATCTCCGACTTCCCTTTCAGGGCCAGCTCCCGCCGCTCCAGGGTTCCTGAGGGCAGCCCACTGGCACGCAGCGAACTCTCACTAACCAAGATCTCGCCTTGCCTTGCAGACGATGCGAGTCGGGCCGCGACGTTGGCGGCGTCTCCTAGCACGGTGATGTCCGTCGTCCCTTCGGCAGAGCCGACTGCGCCCACAAAGGCCGTCCCGGTGTGGACTCCGGCTCCCAGCCCAATCCACGGACCGCCAGGGTCGCCATGCCCGGTCGCCCCCATGATCTCCTGTGCTGCGTGGATTCCGACAAGGGAGTGACTGGCACCGGCGAAACCAGGGACATACATCCCCGCGGCTTGATCACCGATGATCTTGTCGATCAGGGCATCCGATCCCACCATGATCCGAGTAACCGTGATGTAGAAACGATTGATCAATCCCCGGAAGTCCGTGGGGCTCATTTGCTCCGCCAAGGCCGTCGAATCGCGCACATCCACGAAGAGCATGGTCAACTCGACTTCAGCTCCACCCTGATAGTTCTTGGCGAACTCCTCGCATACGTTGCATAGTTGGGGGTTCATATTCGAGGGACGCTTGTCATAGATGCTCTTGACCACCCAACTTCCCGGACCATCAAATGGGGCGTAGCAATTCTTGCAGCGAGGGAACCCGGGTAGGAATCGGAAGAGGCGCCGTTGGCGCCTTTCCTTTTCGAATTCGCCTGTGGTCAAGTACGTTCGCCAAAACTGTTCGACAGCGTTCGATTCTATGGGATCTGCGCTCATCGGCTTGTACCTCTTCGCATCTCACATTCTATGGCCGGTCGAGAATACGCCTCCGAGGCCAGCGCACCCGGCGCCTCACGCGGATAGGTGGACCGAGAGCGAATCCACCGGCTCGAGCTCGTAGCGGAATTCCATGCCCGCCTCGGCCCAAATCGGAGGCACGATCGAACCGGCGATGATGACCTCTCCGGGCAACAACGCTTCACCGACGTGGGACAGCAGGTCGGCGACATGGCCTACGATCTCGACCAGGTCTCCCGTCAGGGCCAACAGATCCGTGGTCCTCGCCAGCTCCACGTCGTCTCGGTACAGCCGCGCTTCCAGCCCATCGAGTATGCAGCCCGCGCGCGAATCGTCCGCCTTGCCCAGGATGATGTGGCGGTTGAAGATATTGCCCGCCAGAATCTGCTCAACGTCGGCGGGAGGAGGATCGACATCGGCCAGCTCGATGGCCGGCCCGATGGCTGAGACTGCGGCCCGCACGTCTTCCCGGTCGTCCCCCCACCCGAGCTGCCTGCCGATATGGATGGCGATCTCAGGCTCGATCGCCGGCTTGGTCCATCCTTCGATCGATACCATCGCCCCGGAAGGCAAGACGGCATTGTCTGTCAAGAATCCGACAAGGGGCGCAGTGATGCCGAGGCTGGCCATCGCCGACGCCGAGCCAAAGCCAACTTTCCAGCCGATCGATCGTTCGCCGGCCTCGAGTCTGGCTCGCCGCGCCTCGAGCTGTCTCTCCATCCCACGGAGGACGCGCGGATCGATGTGAGGGGTCGTCATGACGGCGTGAAAGTGCAGCCGAATGGGCTTGCGAACGTTTCAGGCCGCTCGGCCCGGCGACGGAAGCAATAGACCAGCCTGAGGGCCGAATTGCGGCGCAGAGCTTCGGCCAGCCGCCTGCCCCACGTTCCCGTCCCGATCGGCGCGACCCCGACCACCTCGGTCATACTTCGACCACGATCGGTTCAAAGGGGACCTCATGGAGGGATTGCGCCCCGCCGCCAGTCACGATGGTCAGCGCGCCCAGTTGCAGCCCCATGCGCTCGTCCGGCGTGATCGGGTTGGGCTGGACCACGATGGCCATGCCCAGTTCGAATTGGCGACCCTCTGGGATCGGCCCGGCCTCATCAAGCGGCCAATATTCAGAGCAGGTCCGATCGATGATCGGCGGGTGGATGTCGACGCCGTAACCATGGATCAAGTCGTCGTAGATCTTATAGCCCCGCTCCCCGATGACCGATCCCGCCCGGATTACATCCGCCTCGTTACCCTCCGGCCGGATCGCCCGGCTGATGTTGTGATACGCCTGGAGCGCAGCATCGAACATTGCCTGCCATTCCGGGGTTGGATCGGCACCGATGAAGAACGGACGATGGATTTGACCGGAATAACCCCAGTACGATGCGCTGATCTCGGTGATGATGACGTCGCCCTTCTCGATCATTCGGCTCGAGGGGTTCTGGGCGGGGACGCAGCCGGTCGGCGCGTCCATCGGCATGGAACGCAGGAATGCGATGTGCGGGAGACCGCCATCCACCCGGTACGCGCCCTCGATGATCCCCAGCAGCGCGTACTCGGGCAGGCCGACGCGGATCTTGTAGCGCAGGGCCTCGATCGACCGGTCGGTGAGCGCCGCCGCCCGTTCCAGCCAGGTGATCTCCTCCTCGGACTTCACTTCTCGCAACCGGGCGAAATCCGCCGTGACCTCGACCAGGTCGAGCTCGGGCAGCTCGCGCCTGAGCTGCTGTTCATGCTGGTATGGCATCCCCATTCCAAACCTGGCGTTAACCCCGACAATACCCAATCTCCCGCGCGTGATCCCACAGGCCTTAAGGCGTTCGGCGGCGGTCTTGGCCGGCTCGTAGCCGCCCCACTCGATCGCGGGGATGTCGCTCACCTGACACGCGTTCGGGACATGGTTGCGCAGGCCTACATATAGCGCCGGCTCGATCGATTCATCTCGCGGCGCGACGAGGTAGTTGTGATGAAGATCGAGGTGATTGGTCAGCCAGAAGACGTTCGCCTGATTGTGGCGGTTAGCGCCGGAGTTGCCGAAGACGAGCAAGGCACGCAGGTCTTCACCATCCATCAACTCCCGGGCCAACGCCCAACGCCGGGTCATCTCTTCGGGCGAGAACTTATCCCACATTGTGAAGCTGCTCTCCAATCCAATCGGCCACAAGCGGTCGGTACTTGTAGGGAATGTTGTTGCACACGTGATTCCCTTCGGGATACATCACCAGTTCACCCAGGGAAGCTTCGGCGGCCATCCGCTCCGCTTGCTGCCAGGGTATCAGCCGGTCGAGTTTGCCGAAGACGACCAGAAGTGGCTGGACCAATCGCGGCAAGATGCCTTCCAGATCGAGCCGCGACGCAAGCGCTCTTGCCTGCTCAGCGCCGATGGCCCCTGAGTGATGAATGAACGCCTCACGCGTGATCGAGGGAAGGCCATCCCAGCAATCACCGAAGTTGAACGGGCCGCCGATGGCCACCACAGCCTTGAGGCGCTTCTCGAAGGCGGCCGCTCGAGGCGCGTAGTAACCACCCAGGCTCACCCCGACGATCCCGACACGTTCCACATCAAGATCGTCTCGGTTCATCAACGCATCCAGCCCGGCCGAGACTGAGACCTCGTAGTCGTGACGGATGTGCGTGTGATAGCCTGTTTCGCCCTGCCCCGGACCCTCCATGGACAAGGTGGCCAGTCCCCGTGCCAGAAAGACGTTTTCCCAATGGAAAAACTCTTCCTTGGTCGAATCAAGTCCCGGAAGGAGCAGGACAAGTGGAGGCCTTTCAATCCCGTGCGGCCTACGCAGGTTCCCCACCATGATCGAGCCTCCGAAAGGGACCTCCAATCGCTCGGCGGTTGGGTCCAGCAGCCGATGCGCGGCATACATGCTTGCGACGGCACGCTCGGATGCGTCCCGATGGCGGACCGGATCGATCATCCACACGAATTTGGCGAAGTGATAGGACAAGGCGGCCCGGACGTAGGCCTCTCCGGCAGTGAGGATCCGCCCGGCGGTATTCGCTTCTTGGGCAAGTGCGGTGTGCGCGTCACCCAGCTTGACCCAGGCGTCGAGCCAATCCTCCCAGCGGTCGATGGAGCCCGTTGTACGGACGAAATCGTTGTAGTCAACGCCCTGGGCGATGAAGCGCGGCGCCCAGTTGTCGATGGCGGTCTGGACGCGCGCGTCAGGCATGGGCCATACCCTTGCCGGCGACGATCGTCGTCTCCAGAGAAAGACCCAGATCTTCGAGGATCCCCCTGGCGGCGCTGCGCCCCGGTCCGCCCGGGACTGAATCGCCGGGGTGTGTGGTCCCGCCCCTTTGATACAGACCCGCGATTGGGAGGCGGTGGGAGGCCCACCCCGGTACGGGGCGCATCGCTCCTGACTGTGCTGGGGAGAGTCCGCCGCCGTGGCAACGGCCGTGCCAGTTGTGCGCGTCGCGGCGCTCGAGATCGACGGGTCTCTCAAAGTGCGAGCCGAGGATGGCCGCGCCGGTCAGGTTGGGAGCGAACTTGCGCAGGTACTCGAGGTTCGTTCGGGCGATGTCGTCCTTGATCTCGCCCCAGCGGGCCGGCCCCCAGTGGGCCCGCTGATAAGGAAAGAACGACAGGACCTTGAGGACGTGCTTGCCCTGCGGCACCCGGGTGGGGTCAACTACCGACGAGCACACGATGAGTAGTACCGGCGTGTCCTGGTGGATCCGTCCGCGCCGGATGTCACCCATCAAGGCCAACATGTTATCGGTCGAACCCGCGATGCTGGCGGCGACGCTCGGCATCCGTTCGCCGTCGATCGGATACATCGGCGGCTCGGTCAGGGCGTAGTGCCCCGCGAACAGGGTGAAACCCGGCTGCCGGCTCTGCAGGCCGTTGAGGAATGAAACCCCCCATGCCGCGCGAGGAGCCATGTCTGCAAGATGTTTGATGTGAATCGTCGAAAGAGCGGCCTTGTCCGCCATGTACTCCTGACCGTCCTCGGTCACCACGCCGGTGCATTGCCCATCGTGCAGCAGGAACTCGACCACGCGCTTGCCGCCCTGGACCACGCCCCCATTTTCGTCGATGATGGATGCCAGCGCCATGGGGAGCGACCCCAAGCCGCCCTTGGGCGTCGTCCTTGAGTAACACTGCCGTCCCCGTTGGCGATGGCATAGGCCAGCCGTCCGGGTGTGTGGCCTGTCGATCGGTTGGGCCGTCATGAAGGCCATCCACGGCATGAACGCTCGCACGTGATCATCTTCGATGTACTCGTTCACGATCTCGAGCGCCGGTTGGCGATAGCGACGCTGCCATGTGAGCCCATCCGGCTGGGCGAGGATCAAGCCGATCAGCCCTACCCTCTCATGTCACGTCGGTTGATCATCATGAGCTTCATTTCGGTCATTTCCTCGATGGCGTAACGCAGCCCCTCTCTGCCCGTTCCAGACATCTTTACGCCACCGTACGGCATGTGGTCGACGCGAAAGGTCGAGACATCGTTGACCATCAAACCGCCAACTTCGATCTCGTCGAAGGCCGACTGAACCACGCGCCAATCATTGGTGAACAAGCCTGCCTGCAATCCGAAATCGCCATCGTTGACATCCCGGATGGCTTGCAGCACGTCATTGAATCGATAGAGCCCAACAACCGGGCCGAAGACTTCCTGACACGAGACGCGCATCTCCGGCCGGATCGAGGCCAACACCGTCGGCTGAATGAGGTTGCCGTCCCGTCCGCCGCCGGTGAGAATCTCGCCCCCCGCGTCTCGGGCTTCGTTCACCCAGGTTTCGACGCGCGCCGCTGCCCCCGAGTTGATGACCAGGCCAACATCGGTTTGCTCGGCCAACGGGTCGCCCAGCTTGAGGGCTTTGACTCTGGGGACCAGATCGTCGACGAAGGATTCGTACACGTCGGAATGGATGTAGACGCGCTGGACGGAAATGCACGACTGCCCGGCGTATGAATAGCCGCCCCAGGCAACCCGCTCGGCGGCGTAGGCCAAGTCGGCGTCGCGATGCACGATCACACCGGCGTTGCCACCCAGTTCCAGAGTGACCTTCTTTCGCCCGGCGCGACTTTTGAGGGCCCAGCCCACCGCCGGGCTCCCGGTGAAGGTCAGCATCTTTGTGCGATCGTCCCCGACCAGGGGCGCAGCAACGCTTGTGCTGCACGGTAGGACGGCGATGGCCTCGGCCGGCCAGCCGGCTTCCAGCACGACCTCGGCCAACTTCAACGCGCTCACCGGCGTTTGCGACGACGGCCGAAGCAGGATCGGATCGCCGGCGGCCAACGCCGGGGCCACCTTGTGAGCGACCAGGTTGAGCGGGAAATTGAACGGCGCGATCCCGACCACCGGGCCCAGAGGGACTCGCCAGATCTGGCCGACACGACCTTCTGTCCCGGGCAGCCAATCCAAAGAGACGATCTCTCCCTGGATGCGCTTGGTCTCTTCGGCGGCGACTTTGAAAGTGAAGACGGCCCGGTCGACTTCGGCCCGGGCCGCTCGAATCGGCTTGCCGGCCTCCAGGGCGATCGTGCGAGCGAAAGCTTCGCGGTCTTTGGCGATCCCGGCACTGATGGCTTCCAGGATTTCCGCTCGCCGCCAGGAGGGCATCCGCCGTGTTTCTTCAAAAGCTGCGACCGCCCGTTGGATGGCGGCCTCGATCTGATCGGCGCCGGCGCGATGCACGATCGCCACGAGTGAGTCGTCAAAGGGGCTGTGCACCTCGATCACCCCTCCGGTCTTGAGCCACTCCCCCGCGATCAGCACACCGAACTCCCCCAACGCCGAGGTCGTCCCCTCACCGGACGGCGCCGACCGGGTTGCGGCCTCTCGCAACCTCTCAGCCGTCATATGTTTCACCTCCCCTTCGATCCGCCTTTCAGCGGCGGCGGGTTTTCCACCCACTCCGCCAGTGTCTGCAAGAATTGCGCGCCGCGGGCCCCGTCGACGACTCGATGATCGCAGGTGAGACTGACGAACAGAGTCGGTCGGACCTGCGCCTGTCCGTCCAGGGCGACGACCCGGTCGGCGATCCGACCGACCGCCAGGATCGCCGCCTGTGGGGCATTCAGCACGGCGTTAAACGTATCGATTCCGAACATCCCCAAATTGCTGATCGTGAACGTCCCCCCTTGAACGTCCTTCAACGGGAGCCTGCCGGCCTCTGCCAGGACCGCCAGTTCATGGCGGCGGACAGCGATCTCTTCCAGGGTGAGTTCCGCTGCCCGATGGATGACGGGAACCACGAGACCTTCCTTGACGGCTACCGCCAGACCGATGTTGATGTCCTCCAGGCGGACGATCGAACCTTCATGCCACGTGGCGTTGACGTTCGGATGCTCCCCCAGCGCATCCGCGACAAGCTTGACCAGCAGATCAGTAAACGTCACCCTGGTCTGAGACGTCTTCCGGACAAGTTCCAGCCACGCGATCAAGCCGTCAGCGCGGAGTTCGCGCATGAGGTAGAAATGCGGCACTTGTGTCCAGGCCTGGGTGACGCGTTCAGCCATCACCCTCCATGCCATAGGGATCGTCGACGAGCGGTCGGCCGGCGAGGCGACGGCGCTCGCCATCAAATCGTCGGCGATGATCGCCCCCGACGGTCCGCTTCCGACAAGGTCGGCGAGGTCGAGGCCGCGTTCGGCGGCGAGGCGCCGCGCTTTGGGCAAGGCCAGGATGCGGCCTCCTTGTTGGGGGACGTCTCGCATTTGCAGCTGCCGGAGGACGTCCTCCTTTTCGACTCGCGCCCCTTTCGCCTCGACCTTGGACAGGTCCACGTTGTTCTCGGCGGCGATCTTCGCCGCCAGTGGACTCACCACCACCGCCGCCGCGCCTGATGATGCCGCCGGAGAGACAGGCCGGGGCTTCGCCGCCAGGGCGGCCATCGTGGCCCGAACAGGAGCGGCCTCACCTTCGGCCAGGATCAGCGCAACTGCCTGCCCGACGGGCACTTCTTCGCCCTCGCGAGCGCTAACATTGGCCAGCTTTCCCGAAGCCGGGGCTTCGATCTCGAGCACAGCCTTGTCGGTTTCGATCTCCATCACCGGCTCACCGGCATTCAACATTTCACCTTCCGCCTTGAGCCAGCGCAGGATCTTCCCCGTCTCTTGGGCCATACCCAAGGCAGGCATGATGACCTCAGTCGCCAGTGCACACCTCCCGAGGCAGCACTTCGCAACCCTCTCTGATCAAATACCGACGCGCGCCCCTTCACCTCGGGCGCTCTCTACGACGACGCCCAGGCGATCCAACGCGCCGGAGTTGTTCTTGTTCGACTGCGTCTCGCGGATCTTGGGCAGCGGGCCGGTGGCGGCGTAGTACGTCGTCCCGGCGATCATGGCTTGCTCGGCGGGGAAGCGCGTGATCACCTCGGCCCCGTCGGCGGTTACGACAAGCTGTTCTTCGATCCGCGCCGCCGACCAGCCGTCGGCCGCCGGCCAGAACGTCTCGAGTGCGAAGACCATGCCCTCCTGGATCACCTCGGGATGGTCGAGCGACACCAGGCGACTGAAAACCGGCTTCTCCCAGATCGACAGCCCGACACCGTGGCCGTACTGCAGGGCGAACGCGGCCTCTTCATCCGGGAAGCCGAACTCGTCGGCTCTGGGCCAGATGCTGGCCACTTCGCCCGTCGTCACGCCGGGGCGGATCATCTCGATCGCCGCGTCCAGATAGTCCCGGCAGCGCTTGTATGCGTCGACTTGAGCCGGCGAGGCGCTGCCGACAAAAAACGTGCGGTAATAGCACGTGCGGTACCCCATGTAGCTGTGCAGAATATCGAAGTAGGCCGGGTCCCCCGGACGTAGAGCGCGATCGGTGTACACATGAGGATGCGGGTTGCAGCGCTCGCCCGAAATGGCGTTGACGCCTTCAACGTGTTCCGAACCGAGGTCGTAGAGCACTTTGTTCACGAGGGCGACGCACTCGTTCTCGCGCATTCCCGGTCGCATCGCGCGGTAGAGCTCTTCGTAGGCGGCATCGCCCATCATGCAGGCCGTGTTCAACAGCGTGATCTCGTCCTGGGTCTTGATGATCCTGGCCTGCTGCATGAGCTGCTGACCGTCGACGACGTTGATCCCTTCGGCCTGCAGCGCAAAGAGAACCGGCAGCTCGACGATGTCGACGCCGACCGGCTCTTTCTCCAGGCCCCTCTCCTCCAGCTCGATCTTGATCTTGCGGGCTACAGCCTCGGCCCGGCCGGCTTCCGGTGACATCGCCCCACGCAGGGTCGAGATCCCCGCTCGTGAGCGCCCATCGCCCAACCAAGGGCAGTACAAGGCGTGGTGACGGGCGGCAGATCCGAAGTCCCAGTTGATCGGCTCGTCGTCCTGCGGCAGCAAGCAGAAGCGGGCGACCTTGTCCATCGCCCACGTGCCGATATGAGTCGAAGTGACGTATCGGACGTTGACCATGTCGAAGCACAACAGCGCGCCCATGTCGGATTGCTTGAGCAGCTTCTTGATCCGGGCCAATCGCTCCTGTCGCAGTCGTTCGAAGTTGACCCGCTCTTCCCAATCGACACCCATCAGGCCGTATGTCTTGATCCCCATTTCGTCCTTCCTTTCAGGCCCTGCCGCACAGGGCTCTGGCGGCCGCGGCCACGCTGGCGCCTGTGGCTACGGTCAAATCTTCCAGCGCCGGAGAAAACGGGATGGGCACATCCATGGCTCCCATTCGTTTCACCGGCGCGTCCAGATGATAGAAAGCTCCTTCGGCGATGACCGAGGCCAGCTCGGCCGTGGCGCCGTAGCGCTCATAGCCCTCATCGATCACGATCGCATGCCCGGTCTTCTTGGCAGATTCGATCAGCGCTTCTTTGTCCAGGGGGTATAGGGTGCGCGGATCGACGACCTCGGCGCTCAGGCCTTCTTCGGCCAGCATCTCAGCCGCCTCGAGAGCCACGTAGACCATGCTGCTCGTCGCCACCAACGTGACGTCCGACCCCTCGCGCTTGATATCGGCGACGCCGAACGGAAGCGTGTATTCCTCGGTCGGGACAGGCCCTTTCGTCTGATACATCAGCTTGTCTTCGAAGAACAAGACCGGGTTATCGTCGCGAATGGCGGTCTTGAGCAAACCCTTGGCGTCATACGGAGTCGCCGGAAGGGCGACCTTCAGCCCCGGCACGTGGCCGAACCAGGCGTGTAGGCTCTGGCTGTGCTGCGCGGCGGAGCGGCGAGTGGCGCCGAGCGTGGTGCGGATGACCATCGGCGCCTTCAGCTTCCCGCCGGACATGTAGTGAACCTTGGCAGCCTGATTGACAGTCTGATCCATCGCCAGGGTCATGAAATCGCCGAACATGATGTCCACAACCGGACGCATTCCGGTCATGGCCGCTCCCAGACCGATGCCGGTGATCCCGGCTTCCGAGATCGGCGAGTCGACCACACGCTCCGCACCAAACTCCTCAACCAGACCCTTCAAGACCTTGAACGGCGTTCCGGCTTCAGCCACGTCTTCCCCGATGATGAAGACGTTGGGGTCTCGGCGCATCTCCTCCGCCAGGGCCTCGTTGATCGCCTGGGCCAGGGTCAGATCTCGGGTGACGGTCCGGGAGGCAATCTCAGGCATAGACATGCTGTGTGACTTCACTCTCGTCAGGGAACGGAGCCTCGAGCGCAAATTGAACGGCCGCCGAGGTCTCGTCTTGCACCTCACGCTCGATCTGATCGAACATCGCTTGAGTGGCCTGTTCCTGTGAGAGCGACCAGTTCCGAAGCAAGTTGAGGGGATCCCGCTCCGTCCGCCAGGTTTGTTCTTCTTCCTTGGAGCGGTAGTAAGTTCGATCGATGTCACCGACATGATGCCCGAGGTAGCGGTACGTATCACACAAGAGGAACGCCGGCCCTTCTCCACGGCGGGCGCGGTTCACCAGACGCCGGGCTGTCCCGTAGACCTGGCGGATATCCTGCCCGTCGACTCTCTCGGCCTGCATGTCGAACGCTGCGGGCCGGGCCATCAACTTTCCCGCCGTGGTCTCATCGAATCGGGTGTACTCGTTGTACAGGTTGTTTTCGCACACATACACTACGGGAAGCTTCCACAGGGAAGCCATGTTCATGACTTCATACAGCAATCCCTGTCCCAACGCGCCCTCGCCGAAGAAGCAAACGGCCACACGTCCGTTCCCGAGCTTCTTGCTTGACAGCGCCGCCCCGGTGGCGATCCCTGCACTGCCACCGACGATCGCGTTGGCGCCCAGGTTACCCGTTTCCTGATCGGCGATGTGCATCGAGCCGCCTTTACCGCGACAATAGCCCGGGGCGCGTCCCAGGAGCTCGGCGAACATCCTGTCCGTCGAGGCCCCCTTGGCGATGCAGTGACCGTGCCCGCGATGGGTGCTGGTGATGTAGTCTTCCTTCGTCAGGGCTTCACACACACCGACGGCGACCGCTTCTTGGCCGGTGTAAAGGTGTGCCAGGCCAGGCATCTTGGCCGACATGTACAGCTGGTTGACCTGTGTCTCGAAGGCTCGAATGCGCGCCATCTGTTCGTACATATGCAGCCACTGTTCGAGGCCAAGGTCGGTCACTTCAATGGCATCCGCGACCGAGAGGTTCGGATCAGGATCGGCCATGACGCCCTCTCACGCTTCAACCCCTGACATCTCCGCCAGGACACGGAACAGGATGGCGAAATCCTTCTGATCGAGGCCCATACCACGGGCCGCGGTCAGTAACTCGTTGGTGACGGCCGTCGTGGGCAACGGGACGTTGAGCTCACGGCCCATCTCGAGGGCCAGGAGGGCGTCCTTCTGCATCATATTGACGTTGAACCAGGCCTCTTCCGGCATTCCAAGCACGAACGGTCCGCGATACTTGAGCATCGGTGAGCCGGCGACGCTGTTCAACAGAACTTCGACGGCCGTTTCGCGCTTGATCCCACTCTTCTCCGCCAGCAAGACCCCCTCACAGAAAGCCAACATCTGGACGGCCAGGCTGAGGTTGCTGGCGATCTTCATCGCCACCGCCATTCCGTTGGCGCCGACGTGCGTCACTTTGGGGCCGATGTCGAGGAGCACCGGGAGGGCCTGCTCGAATGTCGCTCGCTCTCCGCCGACCATGATCGACAGCTTGCCCTCCTCGAGCGTCGAGACACTGCCCGACACCGGGGCGTCGAGCATCGACGCGCCGCTCGCAGCGACTTTCTCGGCCAAAGCCCGGCTGTTGGACGGACTGGCCGTACTCATGTCGATGTAGATCTTCCCTGGAGCCAGGCCGGCCAGGATCCCGTCCTGACCCTGTGTGATCGAGATGACGGCCTGAGTGTTGGTCACCATGCTGAATACCAACTCGGAGGCTTCGGCGACCTGGCGCGGCGTGTCCGCCCACTCCATCCCGGCTTCGATAAGCCACTCCGCCTTCGATCGCGTGCGGTTGTGGCCGATGACCGGATAGCCAGCGTCGATCAAACGCTTGGCCATCCTGCCTCCCATCACGCCCAGGCCCACATAGCCGAGCTGTGTCATCCGTCCTTCCTTCCTTCGACCTCGGATTTCGAGGCGTCGCTGTCTTCGCGAACCTGTTTGAGGTGATCGCGCATTGCCTGGCGAGCCGCCTCCGGGTCGCGATTTGTGACTGCTGCCAGGATCCGTTTGTGGTGTAGCTGGCCCCTCGCCGGTCCGCCGGGGACGTTGAAGATTCGGGTGCGCTGCTCGCGCAACAGACCGACGATCGGGTCGATCAAGAAGGGGATGAGTGTGTTTCCTGTGCCCTCGGCCAACGCCAGATGGAAATCGAGATCGGCCTCGATGAACCCCTCAGGTGAATCCATGGCGGCGTCCATCGCCTCGACCGCCTTGCGCATCGCTTGAATGTGGTCCTCACCGGCGCGCTGGGCTGCCAGATAGGCGATCTCCGGTTCGAGCAGCTCTCGAACCGCAACCAGGTCTCCGGCGCCGTCGCCCTGGCTGAGGCGCAGGATCCGGCCGAAAGAATGACGCATCGTCTGTGAAGTGCGCTCGGTGATGAAGGTCCCGCGACCGGCGAGGATGTCCACCATGCCCTTCTCACGAAGGGCTTTGATGGCTTCGCGAACGGCGGTCCGGCTTACGCCGAATTGCTCTGCCAGCTCGCGTTCGGCCGGAAGCTGCTCACCGGGCGTGAGTTCGCCGTTGAGGATTAGGGTTTCGATCTGCTCGACGATCTTCTCGTAGAGCCGCGGAGATTGGATTGGGGTGTACACCAGAGGCCAAGAGCCGTTCCTATGTGAGCGAATTGGTGTAGTGGTATGGTGGTATGATCACTGTTATCGTAGATCGACTTTGTCTTGTTGTCAAGCAAATACGTGACAGCACTTGAGCCAGAATGTTGCGACGAGCTTGTTTCATCATGCTGCCAAGGGGCATCGGGGCGCGCCTTGCATCCCGCCCACTTCTCCACATGAAGCCCCTACCCCGGAAAGCGGCCGTCGGTGGCATGAGACCCAGCGCGTCCACTCGGCCGCTCCTTTTTGGAGCCCGAACACGGCAACGCCATGACGGCTTCACTGGAATCCGCCTGCCTCAATGTCCGAAGCCAAGTTCCAAGAAGGGATGGCCGAGGTCGTCCTCAGGGGAAGACTCCGTCAACGGCCATTTGCGGAAAGGGGGCGTGGGGGGCGAAGGGGGGAAAACGCAATTTCCCCCCTTCGCCCCCCACACAGCACACATGCCTATAGGCTTGGACGCACATGGCCACCGCGGTTGAGAATTGACCCCCCGGGCGCGGGAAGATAGAATTCGGTGTCCTCCGCTGGACCCGCCCCACCCTCGACATCCCGGTGAGGCGATGACAGGAGCTGATGTAATTGCGCGACCTTGGCAGCTGGTTCCCCCTCCTCCTCATCGCATGGCTGTCCGCTCTGGTCGTGCCCGGATGCTCCACTACCTCGGCCGGCGCGAGCGGTCCCGCCTCCCAGCCTCCCATCGTCTCCGTGACGGCTGTGGCCACGACGCCGTCGCCTTCGCACACACCCCCGCCTCCGCCCGCCAGCGCCACACCAATTACTTCCCCTTCTCCCACGCCCACACCGACGACCGATCCCACGCCGTCCGTCATCGGTCCCGAATACCTCGAGGGCTTCAACCCGCTGACCGGCCTCGCCATCGGGGATGTCCAGTCCCTGTACCGGGTGCCGCTGCTGGTCTCGATCACCGAGTTCCCACCGTCAGCTCGCCCGCAGGCCGGCCTGTCCTTCGCCGATCAGATTTGGGAAACCTCGATCAGTCAAGGGATGACACGCTTCCTGGCGGTCTTTTACGGAGACTACATGGATCGTTTCAGACGATTCCTGGCCTCCCACCCGTATCTCGACGTGGACTCGACCATCATCGGCCCGGTGCGATCCGGGCGCGTCGGCTACGAACAGATCAAGGACTTCTTCCCCGGCGGCTTATTGTTCATCCGTTCGGCTTCGCCCCGGGTGGCCGAACAACTGACGGACATCATTGTCGTGTACGCCTCGGACACCCAGGACGTGAACAGCGCCACGCTGAGCATGGCCGAACTCGACGCGCTGGATGTCCCGACAGCTGAGCCGGACGACTATGCCGGCCTTGTTTTCGCCGACCGTCCTCCCCTCGGGGGACAGCCCGCCCCGTCGATTTCGCTCATCTATAACCTGTACGATCAGATCGAATGGACCTACGACTCTTCGACGGGCAAGTATCTGCGGTCGCAGGATATGGCGGATGGAACCGGACAGCTCGTCCCGTCGGTTGATCGCCTGACCGGGTCGCGGCTCTCCGCCGACAACGTCGTCATCATGTTCGCTCGTCACACCTTCGAGAATTACGCGACGACCATCGTGGGGATCGAGCTGGACTATGTCCCCAAACGCCACGGCATCTTGTTTCGCGATGGGAAGATGTACGACGTGACCTGGTCCTCGCTGAAGTCGAACCTGACCTTCACGGACGACTCGGGAAAGCCGGTCGCCTTCAAACCGGGGAACACATACTTCGAGGTCGTCAGCTACGAGTCAACCTGGGACGGGGAGAAGCGAATCGCCAGATTCCACAGCCCGCCCATCCCCACCCATCCCCCGCCGCCACCCTACAAGACACGCGTTCCGACCTTCACCCCAACCCCGGGAGAACCGGCACCGCAGTAGCCGGCAGGTCCAGCAGCAAGCTTCACCACAATCCGGGTATCAGTCGGTATCGAACCTGGCCGGCGTAGGTTTCATACCCTGCGAGCTCTATCCTCAGGGTTCGATCCTCCAGCGCCGTCCGGATGACAAGCAGACAGACGGTCCCCATGGCGGGAACGAGCGCCCAGATGGATCCCAGTGCTAGCGGAGCAGCCAAAGAGAAGATCATGAAAGCAGCGTAACCGGGGTGACGGACAAATCGATACGGACCTCTCGTGACGACCTGGTGCCCGCGTTCGCTCTGAATTCTCACCCGGGCAGAGAAGAAAGGATTCGAGGCCATGGCCCAACTAAAGCATGCCTGTCCAAGCCCGAAGGCTCCCAGTCCCGCCAAGTGAACCGCTGAGACCAGAGGCAGCGACCACCCCAGCCGTTCGTCCAGGCCAGCAATGATGGGAGCTGCCAGCGCGGGCAGTATGCTGATCCCGGTCAGGACATTGTCCCAACGCTTGACGCCTTCGCCACTTCTGCCGCGCTCGGCGATTAATTCCGGCGGCAGGAGCAGCGAGTTGCAGACCAGGACACCGGCACTGACCCCCAGATATGCCCACGCCCAGCCCCAATCCAGTCTTCCTGCGGAGACGAAAAGCAGAACGCCTATCAAGGCAAATTGAAAGAGAACCTGAATCATTCGCCTGACAACGGCCGTATCCCGCCCGGGACCGGTGCGTGAAGGTCTGTTCCCGAGAGTAGCTCCCATCGAAGCCTCGCTTCCACCACTCAGACAGAGTCGGGGCCCGGAGGACCCTGTCCATAGAATCTGGTTCGGCCCTGGTCGCGGTCACACCAAGTCTCGCATGGTTTCGAATGCCGGGCCGAAGAATTGCCTGACGGCGGTCTGACGGCGGGTGGCCCTCACTCGGAAGATCGCACGGAATCGGGCCAAAGTCCCAGGGTGCGGAGAGACCGGGCGAGTCGGAATGGGGTCACCAGCATGGCCGGCTCGAGACGGTCATGCTCACGGTATTCCCTTGCGGCTGGATTCGGTGGGGTTGGGCCTACCCGAACGTTGACTTCACCGTAGCCTGGGAACCCAAGCAGCGACCCTGTTTGCATACGATTCCCAGGCCCGGCCGTGCCTGCGCCCGAGCGCTGCTTCTTCCTGCCGGGCGCGCGCCAGAACGACGAACGAGAGTGGGAAGAACACGACCATCGCCCACGTCCGGAAGATCAGCAGGGCGCCCGCAGCCGCAAGGATCACACCAAGGTACATCGGATGTCGAACGAGTCGGTACGGGCCTCGTTCGACGATCTCATGATCTGGCGGGAGTGTCGCAGCGAAGGCAGACGAGACCCCGAACACAGGTCCGAGGCTTCGAAGACCCCACAGGTATAGGCCAATCGCAAGGAAGTAGAGCAGTGCGCCCAATATACTGAGACCCAGCCCGGCGAGTCCGGAGAGGTCGAGAGGAACCGTCCGCCAGAGGATGACCCCAACCAGGACCAGTACGACGGTCGTCGCCAGGGCGCGCCATGCTCGACCCGACGCATGACTATCTTCGGCCTGGTCGACCGTTTCCATGTGGGAGGCGCGCTGCAGGACGAGCAGCGGCGCGACGAGAGCAACAACCCCCGCCCCTATGGCCAGCGCGCGGATGAGCGCCTCGGTCAATGCATAAGCCATCGTCTGGTCTCTCGATGGGATGTGCCGAACGCAATCACCTCCTCGTCGGCGTCGACCACACTTGGTCCATCGTCCATGGTCTGCCGTCCGCCGTCCCGTCTCCCGTCCCCGGTCCCCTCCGGGACACCGTTCATCGTCTGCCGTCCGTAGTCCGATCTCCCATCACCGGTCTCCGGGCATCGACGCCCGCCGTCCATCGGTCGCCGTCTCCCGTCCGCTGTCGATCGTCCGCCGTCTGTTGCGAGCCGTCTACCCAGCGCCATCTAATCCCCCGTCCCTCTCCCGGATCAATTCCATAACCCTGGCGTACAGCGGATCGCAAGCTTCGGCGAACGCCGGGCCGATCCATCGCGCCTTCGTTCGGTGTTGGGCGAAGTAGGGCGGCAGCCGGTCCACGCCTGCGACCGCGCCGCCGAGCGGGTCAAGCGATCCAAAGAGCACGCGCCCGATCGCGTGGAGTGAGATCGCCCCGGCGCACATCAGGCAGGGTTCGAGTGTTGTGTACAGGGTGAGCCCGGCTCCTGACGTCCGGTCATCCATCGAAAGCCGCTTCAAAGCTTCCATCTCGGCATGTCGGTGAGGCGCGAACTCAGGGATCCAGATGTTGTTGCGGCCTTCAGCGATGATCGTGTCGCCGCGACAGATCAGGCATCCGATCGGCAGATTGCCTTCGCCTTCGGCCTGCAGGGCCAGGTCGATGGCGCGCTCGAAGAACAATCGGTCGTGTGGCGAGGTTTCAGAAGACACAGGGCACAACCTCCCGTCAGAATCGCGCGAGTCTATTCAGTCCAGCTCTGCTCTACCGCGACAGGCTGGCTTCGGACGCAGCCCCTGCGATCAGACCTTCTCGCCAGCGTACGCCAGCCGCCCCCTCGTGACGAGGGCAATGATGATGGCCGCTCCGGCGTAGGTGATCGCCGGGATCCAACCGCTCTGCACCAGCGAGCGAACGCCGTCTGTCATGATCGCGGGCAAGAACTGGCCGCCAAAGGCGATCAACGCGTTGCTGGCCGAATGCAGCAGGATCATGATCAGCAGGCTCTCGTTGGTGTGATTGTTGACCCACGTCATCACGACCGAGAAGCCGATGCTGGCGACGAGCAGCGCCAGAAACGCAGATAGTGTGAATGCGCCAACCCAGCCTCCGATGTACCCCGGTAGATGCCAGGTCGCCCAAAGCGCCCCCAGGATAATCGTCCCACAAGCGGACCGAATCGGCGCTGAAGCCGAGGCAGAGCGACGCCGCGCCACCCAATCTCCTCCCACAGCGGTCCCAGGATCACACCCAGGATGAGCACCGGCACATACTGCGACGGCAGAAGTGAAAGTGATCGGACGAAGTCGCGCAGAAACCAGTCTCCAAAGAAGGCAGTTGCGGTCAGGGTGAGCGCAAGCAAGGGCCCGAACAGCAGCACGACATACCATATGAGACCGACACGCCATCGGACCACCCGGTGCAGCAGCCGGCCTACCTCCGCCCGGCCGCCAACGCCGGCGCTGACGATCAGGCCAGCCACAGTCGGGCCGGCAAGCGCCCCGACAATTTGAACGAGCTCAACCGGCAAATTCGCCTGGATCACCCCGGCCCGCGCCAGCAACATCGGCGACACTGCCAGCCAGGTGAACCCAAATGCCATCAGGAAATACAGGATTACTGGAAATCGTTGCAGGACACCCTCAGCCGCGCGAGTCGCCTCGGCGGGCGCCGACCCCACACCCGTCACCATTCGTCCAACTCCTTTGGCTCAATTCGAGTTCGAGCGCATCAAGTATGGAATTATCCCCTCGGCCAGGAAGTGGAATCGATGCCGATTCTCATGCAGACAGGATCACGAGCTGGCCAGTGTTTCGCCATCCACTGTCCTCCGAGATTCCCGCACCTGCCTCCAACGTTGAACGGCGCACACAGGAATCACCGCCACATGCCATGCAGCTTCGGCCTTCTTCCCTCCGCCGTGCAGCAGGACTTGGCGCGACCTCAGATCGTGGCGTGGCTCGCAGCCCTGTGCTGCATGAGCTTGCGGACGCCGATGGTGGGTAGCAAGATGAAGGGATAGACCGACCGTCGAGGAGGCTGGCCCGTCAGCAGCATCATGCCTACCAGGACCACGAAGGCGGCGGCGCAGCTTCGATCCCAGTTGTGGGTGAACAGAAGCGCCAACGGCAGAACCACCATCGCCGCCAGCGTTTGCGTCGGGAATAGCACGACGAACACTCCCAGGATCGTCGCCATGCCTTGCCCGCCGCGAAAACCGGTGAACAGGGGGAAATCGTGGCCCAGCACCGCGCAGATGCCGGCGAGGTAGATGACCACTTCCGATGCTCCAAGATTGCGCGCCATCGCGATCGCCAGCGCACCCTTCCCGACGTCGGCTATCGCCACGATCGCGCCTGGCAACCAGCCGACCGAATGGAAGGTGTTCTTGGCCCCCATGTTTCCGTCACCCAAACTGTAGATGTCTTTGCCAGTAAGCCTGCGCGCGGCGATGTGCGCCGAGGGGATCGAGCCAAGCAAATAGCCGGAAACGAGGATCAACAAGTCGAGGGCAACCATCACGAACCTGCCTCCCCCCACCAGGATAAGGCGACATTCCAGGGCCCAGATTCAGTATATCTCCGATCTGGGCGCACAGAGTGGGCGACGTAAATTGACGGCGCACATCGCCTCGGTCCTCAATTGACCTGTCTCGCGCTTCGTCGAGTGGCGACTAGGCCCGTCGTTCCAGGCCAAGTTGCTGCTCCTCAGGCTCGAAACCTAGCGATTGGTACAGACGAGGGGCGGCCGAATCCTGGTCAGCAACGATAACCAGTGTCTGAACGGCAAAACGCTCGAGAGCGTGCACTCCCGCCCGGTAGGCCAGGTTGGCGGCGATCCCCCGCCGGCGATACGCGGGGTGGGTCTCGACGGACTGAAAGCGGGCGAGATCCCCGTCGTGGAATAGCCCAAGGTCGGCCACAAGCATCTCACCCGAGAACGCCCCGAACCATTCCCCCATGCCGGCGGCCGTCACCGTCCTGTATGACAGCATTTGCCGCTCCTTGAACTTGCGGTATGCCGACTCCTCGTGATCGGGCTCGCGACAGCGGACCTGGTTATCCAAGGCCTTGAGCCAATCATCATCCGACCTGAGCGGGCGAATGTCGATCTCCAACGCAGGTTGTTCGGGCGACGCCACGCGCCGGGTAGTCAGGACCGTGCTGCGGGATAACTCGAATCCATTCTCCAGAAATTGCCTGACTTCCCCGGCCTCGCCCTGCGTCGTATCCCATCCGTATGCCTCATGCAGAACCTCCGGGGCGGAGCCGACCTCGGAGGCGAAGAGTGCACGCCAGCGGTCGAAATCTCCTGTCTGTGGTGGATCGGGAAAGAGTAGGAAGTTGCCCCAGTAGAATGTCGGATTCGAGGGTGTTCGTATGACCAGATGATCTCCGCGGTCGGTGATCTGGCCGCTGAAGGCGCTGAACATGAGATCTGTCCGGTACGCCAGGGATTGAACCTGCATCGTCTTTAACCTCCTGCTGGAACGCGGCGGATCCATCCGGCGCTCCGCCCAGAACCCAGAAGAGACGTGCCCCGCCAGGCGCCCCGGCCTGATGGCCTTCATTAAAACAGGTCCCATTGCCGGGACACAAGCCGAGGCTCACTCCATATGCCGAAGCCTATTGACAAACGCCTCGGTCGAGCGTATACTACTGCAGAGTACTTTGCCATGCAGAGTACCTTGCGAAACCGAAACGCACGGAGGATCCTGATGGAACAGCCCCTTACACCCCGCGAGGCCCAGAGACGGACCGTTCGCCTGGTCAACTACGAAGACGGTCTATGGGATATCCTGCTCGGGCTTATCTTCCTCGCACTCAGCCTGTACCCGATCACCCGACGGCTCCTGGGGCCGGAATTGAACCTGGGTCTGTTTCTCGTCGTCCTGGCTCTCCTGGTCGCCGGGCTGACCCTGGTCAGGCGCAGCATCTCGGCGCCGCGCATCGGCCTCGTGAGGATGCGCCGGACGCGTGAAAAGGCCGCCCTGACCGTGATCCTCGCCGTCATCGTCCTGGCGACGTTCGGCTTGGTTCTGGCGACGCTGCTCTCTCCTGGGTGGATCCCCAACATGGGCTCGCGCGGCCTGCCTCAGTGGGTTGACGATTTGAAGGTCGACATGGCCCTGACGATCGTCGTCATCGCCGTGTTTAGCGCGATGGCGTACATGTTCAACGTGCGGCGGGTCTACCTGTACGGATGGTTGATTGGCCTGGGCAATCTGGCCTCCACGGCGCTGATGCTCTATGCCGGGTTCACCTTCAACCTACCGCTGGCCGTGGCTTCCGGCATCATCATCGTGGTCGGAGCCGTTCTTCTCGTCCGATTCGTGCGCACGTACCCCGTGGCCGAAGCGGAGGCCGAGAATGGCCGAGCCTGAGCCGAATACTGACTCCGTGCGCGTCGTCGGCTCGGTCGACCGGGTCATTCACGAGCCGGCCAGATTGATGATCATGATGTATCTGTCGTCGGTCGAGGAGGCGGATTACATTTTCCTGATGCGAACGACAGGTCTGACGTGGGGGAATCTGTCTTCGCATCTGGGAAAGCTCGAGTCGGCAGGCTACGTCGAGATCACCAAGACATTTATGCGCAAGAAGCCTCACACGATGGTCAAGCTCACGCCTGCCGGGCGAAAGGCCATCAAGGACTATGGCGAGACAATGCGCTCCGCGCTGAAGGGAATCCAGGACTAGATCCTGAAGGAGAAGTCAAAGCGAAGGGGTGGAGCAGCGAAGCTGCTCCACCCCTTACCTTTGACTATGCCAGCGATCTCGAATCGTCGGTCTATGGCGCCTTGTCCACGCCGTTCAAGTGCAGCACATACGCGATCAGATCGGCGATCTGGGCGTCGGACAGCATGCCCCAATCCCCGAACGAAGGCATCATAATCTGTGGCCCCTCACCCTCAGGCACAGACCCGTGCTCGATGAACAAATCGATGTCTGTGGCGAATGTCGCGTAGCTGGAATTGACCAATGTCGAATCGATCGGGTTGAGCGGCGGCACGCTGCCATCGTCCGAGCCGGGGTTTGGAATCCCCTGCACGCCCTCGGGCCCGTGGCAAGCGGCGCAATACAGACCAAAGTCCATCCTGCCGCGCTCGACGTCTCCCACCATCCCGGCCGCCGGTCCGGCCTTCCCCGGAAGGGAAGGTTGCGCCGGCTCCGGCGTCGGCCCGCCGACCGGGACGGCCTCGGTCGGCTCCGGGATTTCCGTCGGGGCGGGTGGGATCGGACTGTGCCCTTGGAGCGCTTTGAGATAAGCGATGACCTGGGTGATTTGTCCCTGCGTCAGGGGACCGCCATTGGTATCGAGCCAGGCAGGCATCTCGGTGTCGGGCCGCCCGTCGGCGATGGTCGAGTAGAGCGCATCTGCGGCCGAGGTCTCAACGTATTGGCTGTTTCGCAATGCCGGCCCAACGACCCCCTCACCCTCGGTTCCGTGGCACGGTGAGCAGTTGCGCATGTAGATGGACGCGCCGACCGCGGCGGCGTCCGCCGAGACCGGTTCGGCGCGGATCACAGATCCGCCCTGTGCGCCCTGCAGCGCCGGCGCCAGCGTCACCGCTCCGCCGGGAACCAGGCTGGGAACGGGTGTCAATCCCGCGGGTTGTGGGTTTGGGCTGGCGCATGCGACAAGGATGAACGCTGCCACAGGCAAGGTCATCCACAGGTTTTGTCTCCGCATGGAAATCTGTCTCCTCAGCATGGCGCCTACAGGAGTCGGTGGAGGCGCTCGCGACGGCCATTCAACCGCAAACAGTCGCCCTTACCGCTCGAGTGAACGGACGTAGTTGATCACGTCCCAGCGGTCGACCGGATTCAGGTTCTCGGCGATGGGCGGCATCGGCCCACGCCCTTGCGTGATCACCATGAAGATTTGGTCGTCCGAAAGGTCGGCCACCTCGGCGCTCGTCAGGTCGGCCGGGGATGGCGTGAACAAGTCGCTGAGCTTCCCATCCCCCTTGCCTCCATCTCCATGGCACATGGCGCAGTTGATGCTGAATAGGTCTTTTCCGCGGGCCAACGATTCCGGACTCACCGGCACCGGCAGGCTTCCGGGCTGATCACCGATCAAAGCCGGGCCTTGCATCGGAACGGCCGCCGCCGGCGCCGCCAGGCGTGGCCCCATTTCGTTGGCGATCGAGAGCTGATCGACCATCTGGCTCGGGATCGGGATAGAGATCACCGAATAGGCCAAAGCCAAGACAATCCCGGTCGGGATCAAGAGGATCAACACAACCAGCCCGAGGCGGGCCCACGTCCTTCGCCTCGGCGGCGCCTCGGCCGGCCGACGTTGCATGTGATGAGCGCCGTTGGTGCGCAGAACGGCCTCGGCCCGTTCGACAAGCAGATCGTCCAACTGGATGAGGATTCCGATGTGCCCTTCCGTGATCCGATGATCGTAGATCCTCCCGCCAAACGCAGGAAAACGGGTCTCGGCGATCAGACCGGCGAAGGTCGCCAGCATGGTGCCCAACATCGTCAATTCGAAGATGATGATCAGCGAGGGCGGTATGGGAACGATCGGCTGCCCGCCGACGCGCACGGGCGTCAGGAGCGGCGTCCCGATCGTCAGGAACAGGGCCGTCAACAGGCCGCCCACGGCGCCGATGAGCGCCGTCAGGAAGAGGCGCTCGTAGGTTGGACGCCGGCCGAGGATCTCAGGCCGATACGGCACGTCCGACATGACGGTGATCTTGCTCTCTTCGATCCCGAGCGCGGCCAGTTGCTCCAGGGTGTCCGCCGTCGGAGTCGCCTCATGAAAGAGCCCAAGCAGGAAGCTTTCGGCCATGATCCTAATCCGCCTCTTCGTGCGTGGGGACCAGAGCTCGGCCGACTCGTCGCAGCCTGCGGAAGATCTGTCCCTCCTGCACTTCCCAAACCGGGATGAGCGGGAAGAAGCGCGAGAACAAAATGTACATCAGTCCGACAAAGGCGAACGCGCCCAGAGTGATCACGCTCTCCGGCCAATTGGGAATGTAGCGACCCCAGTCGAAGGGCAGCTCGTTCCGCCCCAAGCCCACCGGGATGATGATGTAGCGCTCGAGGTACATGCCCACTTGCACCAGGAGAGAGATCAGCACCAAAGCAGTGACCGAGCGTCGAACGCGCTTGAACCCCAAGGTGAGCCAGGGGATTCCAACGTTGGCCAGGAGCATTGTGAACCACAACGGCGCCGCCCATCCCTGGGAGAGCAGCTTGTAGACCACTTTCATCACCGGCTCGTTGGCGTACCACGGAAGCAGGTACTCGTTGAAGTAGAAGTATCCCCAGGTCAAAGAGAGGATGAGCAGGAATTTGGCCATCCCGTCAAAGTGTTCTTCGCGCAAGAAATACTCCAGGTGCAGGGCTTTGCGAATGATCGCCAGGACGATGATCACCGCCGCCACACCCGAGAACAGCGCCCCGATCACAAAGTACGGGCCGAAGATCGAACTGTGCCATCCCGGTTGCACCGACATGGCGAAGTCCCAGGAAACGATCGTGTGAACCGAGAACATGACCGGAATGATGGCGTAGCTAAAGATGTTCAGGGCCGTCCGGTGGTAGGCCCACTCGCGCTCGGTCCCGCGCCAGCCGAGCGAGATCAGGCTGTAGAGCTTGTGCCGCCAGCCGCCGGTGTGATCGCGCGCCATGGCCAGGTCCGGGAGAAGCCCGAGGTAGACAAAGAGCACGCTGCCTGTGAGGTAGGTGAAAATGGCCATCATGTCCCAGATCAAGGGCGAGTGGAAATTCGGCCACAACCCTCGCTGATTGGGATACGGGATCAGCCAGTAGAACTTCCATGTCCGGCCGAGGTGAACCAACGGGAACATCGCTGCCGTCGCCAGGGCGAACAGCGTCAGGGTTTCGGCCGCACGACTGATCGGCCTGCGCCACTCGATCTTGAGCACGCGCAGCGCGGCCGAGATGAACGTGCCGGCGTGACCGATGCCGATGAAGTAGACGAAATTGACGATGTAGAGAGCCCATTCGACAGGCCGATTCAGACCTGTGACCCCGATGCCCCAGTACATCTGGAACAGCCAGGTCCCAAACCACATCATCACCAGCCCGCCGAGCACCACGGTCAGCAGCCAGAATGTCCGGCCGGTGTGGTACATCGGATCGAGCACGTCGGCGTCGACATCCCAGGGGTAGCGCGGATCGAGCAGCAGGTGACGGCGTCGGATGTGCTCGGCCTGGTGGGCCAGATCCTCGCCGGCCGGGATCGGCCGCCGCCACAGTGGCTGATCGGCCCTACTTTCAGACATTCGCCTCTCCGCCTTTCAAGTAGTACACCGACGGTTCGGTTCCCAGGTGATCGAGCAGGCGGTACTGCCGCTGCGTCTGGCCGAGTTTTCGCGAGACCTTGCTCTGAGGATCGTTCAAATCACCGAAGACCATCGCCTCGCTCGGACAACTCTGGACGCAGGCCGGCTGAATCTCGCCGTCGCGCACGCCTCTGCCATCGACCAGCGCCTGTTCTTCACCACGACGGATGCGCTGGACACAGAATGTGCACTTCTCCATCACGCCCGCGCTGCGGACTGTCACATCCGGATTCAGTTGTTGATTGAGCGGCTCGGCGAACTGCGGATCGAAGAAGTTGAAGAAGCGGACTTTGTAGGGACAGTTGTTGGCGCAATAGCGAGTCCCGACGCAGCGGTTGTAGACCTGGATGTTCAGGCTCTCGCTCTCGCTGTGGTAGGTGGCATACACCGGGCACACCGGCTCGCACGGAGCGTCGCCGCACTGTTGACAGAACAATGGAATGAAACGCGCTTTCACATCGGGATACTCCCCCTCCCAATAGCGCTCGATCCGGATCCAGTGCTGCGCCCGACCACGCACGACTTCCTGTTCCGTGACGATCGGCACGTTGTTCTCGGCGTGGCACGCGACGACACACGCGTTACAACCGGTGCACTTGTCCAGATCGACAAGCATCGTCCACTTGTGATCTTGTGGTTCCTTACCCTCGCCAGTACCAGACATGAACCGACCTTCCTATCCGCTCGTTCAGCTAACCACCGGGCTGCGACTGATTGATGAAACCTTCGGCGACCCCGGTCGGATTTTCCATTCGCGCCAGCGCCACATGTCCACCGGTCGGCGTCAGTTGCACACGAATTTCGTTCCAGGTCAGGGTGTCCCGTCGGCTGTCCATACGAGCTCCGATCAAGGCGACCGGGCTGGCGCCGCGCCCCATGGCGTACCGCCCGTAGTCGACGTGACCTTGTCCAAGAGGGATGGCGACCGTATCCGGCCGGATCGCCGGGTAAAGATAGACCGGGGCTTCGATCTCTCCGTTCTCCGACCGGACGTTGACAACATCCCCATCCTGCAACCCCAGCGCCGCGGCGGTCTTCGGATTGACCTCGACCCACGTCTGCCAGGCGACAGTCGTCATCGCCGCCGGAGATCCCTGCAACCATGGCTGATTGGCGCCCCGACCATCGCTCAGAAGTTCCGACAGGTATAGATGTAGATGGAATGGGAATTGGTCTGCGGATCCCTGAAACGACACAGCCGGGACGTCGATGGGCCGACCCGCCTGAGCCGGCGCAGGCCGCCGATCCGACGAGCCCGGCCACCAGCCGCCGTGTTGGAGGAACGACGCCCAGGCCACTTCGGGGTCCGGGCTGCCATGATCACCGGGCGGGAGTTTCCCGACGACGTCCTTGAGCATGCTGACTTCGTCCGGCCAGGGCATAGCCTGCGCCGCTGCCGGGATCGCCTGGGCGACGCTCAAGAGCACATCGGCCGCGGCGCGCGTGTCCTTGAGCGGCGTGACGACAGGCTGTTGGCTACCAATGACGGCTCGGTCCGCCGAAGGTGACACCAGGTCGTAGCCCCAGCCTTCGAGATAGGTGTGATCCGGCAAGATGAAGTCGGACCACGTCGCCGTCTCGTCGACGATAGGGCTGAAAGACACCACCAGCGGCACGTTCTGCAGGGCGGACTGCAGCCCGAGTTGTTCCGGCAGGTCGTAGATCGGGTTGACGCCATGAACGAGGTGGGCCTTGATCTCCCCG
>CAZGRL010000020.1:37859-52778 GCA_964528155.1 uncultured Anaerolineaceae bacterium | reverse complement strand
ACGCCGCCGATGGCGTCGAAGAGAGTGTCGAATCGCTCGGCATCCTGGAGGCAACTCTGTCGGACCATCGACACCGCGCTGGCAGTCGGCGACGGCATGTCACTCACCCCGATCACCAACAAGAACGGTCGGCCGATGTGGAAAGGTTCTGGTGCCTTCCCCTGCACGAAATACACCGGCCGATTGTACGTGACCACCGTATTGTCAATGCCGGATGGTGTTCCGTGGTGCAACTTCTCGACCTCGAACGCCAGCGCAGATTGCCTCTCGAGTTCGAAGGGCTGTCCAGCCAGGTGTGTGGACAGGGCGCGAATGATCGCGATGGAGACCGCCGCGCCTGATCCGAGGCCGCCGGCGATGGGGATTTCCGAGGTGACAGTGACTTGAAGGGCGGGGAACCCGCTGCCTCCGATCTCATCGAGCGTAATCTGGACGGCCCGGCCAAGCGGGTCATCTGGCCGACATTCGTGTAGCCAATAGGAAGCGTGGATATCGGGCGCCTCGATCCGGACCTGGCCCGGCCGCGCCTCCGGCAGATCGGTTACTTCGGCCGAAGCTTTCAGCATCCCCAGAGGCACAGCGATCGCTGGACGACCATAAACGACGGCGTGCTCGCCGAACAAGATGATCTTGCCTGGCGCGCGGGCCACGGTCATATGCTGGAGCCGATATACAGGATCCCAACGGCGGCCATCCCCCACAAGAGGATGGTGGCCAGCAGCGGACGATCGGAGAGAAAGAGCTCTTCCGGGGCGCCGCCTGCGCCCTCGACGTGGATCAGGTAGAGGTAGCGGAAGACGCCGTAAACGACGAATGGGATGGTCAGCATCATCAGATGGTTTCGCGGCAGGTTCTCGGCCGAGAATGTATACAAGGAGTAGGCGATGATCGTCGTCGCCGAGACGATGACCAGCAGTTGATCGAGGTAGGCGATGGTGTACCCGTCGAGAACGCGGCGATGGGTGTTGGCCTCATCTCGCAGCAACATCATTTCGGCGCGCCGCTTTCCGAACCCGATGAACAAGGCGCCCAGGGTCGTGACGACGTACAACCAGGGTGAGAACCTTTCCACATGGATCAACGACACGCCGGCGGCCACCCGCAGGACGAAACCAGCTGCGACGATGAGCACATCGATGATCGGGACGTGCTTCAACCGGTACGAATAGAGCAAGTTGATGATGATGTACGCCAGGATGATGTGGCCGAATATCACATGCAGCGCGTAGCTGGCGACGAGCGTGACCGCTCCCAGGGATACGGCCGCCGCTAAGGCAGTGTTGATCGGCAGCTCGCCCGCAGCGATCGGCCTCAGTCTCTTGATTGGATGTCGTCGGTCCTGCTCGACGTCGGCAAGGTCGTTGATCAGGTAAATCGTGCTCGAGGCCATGCAGAGGAGAACAAAACCGGCCAGGGTTCTCAAGAATGGGACGGCCTCGAGCAACTTCACATCGAAAACCAACGCCGCGAAAACGAATACGTTCTTCGCCCATTGGCGCGGCCGCATCGTGCGGATCAAGGCTGAGATCATGCGCAGGATCATACTCGTATCGCCTTGCAGCAGCAAGCAGTCCCGGCGGCGCCGACTGGCCGAGAAATGGATCATGTAGAATCGATCCAGGTGCAGGCATCACGCAGTACATTGAGGATGGCACGTCAGAGAGCGGATTCGGCCCACGGCGCGCCGTCGTCGGAGGCTTCAGGAGCAGGCTTGGCGACCAAGCAGAGGATCGACGTCTTGATGGTGGAACGCGGCCTGGCCGAGAGCCGGACGGCCGCGCAACGGCTGGTGATGGCCGGCCAGGTGCGAGTTGCAGGACAGATGGTCTCCAAGCCCTCGCAGCGAGTTGAGCCAGGGACGGATATCCACCTCGAATTGGGCCCCCGCTTCGTCTCGCGCGGCGGGGAAAAGCTTGATCACGCGTTGACGACTTTCTCGATCGATGTCGAGGGAGAAGTCTGCGCCGACGTCGGGGCGTCGACAGGGGGTTTCACCGACTGCCTGTTACAGCATGGCGCCGCCCGAGTGTACGCGCTCGATGTCGGCCGCGGCATACTGCACTGGCGGCTCCGGCAGGACCAGCGGGTGGTCGTGATGGAAGGGGTGAATGCCAGGCACAAGCAGGACCTCCCTGAGCCTATCGACCTGGCGGTCATCGACGCTGCCTTCATATCGCTCGAGCTGCTGTTGCCTGTGATTCGCGGATGGCTCACTGAGAAGGGGCAGGTGATTGCCCTGATCAAGCCTCAGTTCGAAGCCGGTCGGCAAGTAGTGGGCCGAAGCGGGGTTGTCCGGGATCCCGAGGTTCACCGGCAGGTCGTTACGAAGATCATGGCTGCGGCTTCCGCGCTCGGCCTGGTACCGCAGGGCGTCCTGCGATCCCCTCTCACCGGGCCAAAGGGCAACATCGAGTTTCTTCTGTGGGCCGCGCTGGGGGGCAAGCTCAAACCTGAGCAAGACGTTCTGCTCGAGCTGTTTGGACCTCCGGAAGACTGAAATCTATCGAGACCATCGTGCGTCAGGTATACTTCCGGACGCTGGAGGACCCCTCCATTCAGCGCATCCTAGACCGGAAGATGGACTCGACACACATCCGCAATTTCTGCATTATCGCCCACATTGACCACGGGAAATCCACGCTGGCCGATCGCCTGCTCCAACTCACAGGCACGATCTCTGACCGTGAGATGATGGAGCAGGTGCTGGACAGCATGGACCTCGAAAGAGAGAAGGGCGTCACAATCAAAGCCTCTGCCGTGCGCATGGCCTATCGGGCCGATGACGGCGAGGAATATGAGCTCAATCTGATCGACACCCCGGGGCATGTCGATTTCAACTATGAAGTGAGCCGAGCTCTGGAAGCGTGCGAGGGCGCCGTGCTGGTCGTCGATGCCACACAGGGCATCGAAGCCCAGACTCTGGCTAACCTGTATCTCGCCCTGGGCGCCGACCTCGAAGTGATACCGGTGATCAACAAGATCGACCTGGCTGCGGCTCGCCCCGACGAGGTCGCCGAGGAGATACGCGGCCTGCTAGGCACCGATCCGAGCGAGATCCCGCGAATCTCGGCCAAGATGGGGACCCATGTCGAAGACGTTCTTCGAGCAGTCGTCGAGCGCATCCCTCCGCCAAAGGGAGATCCGACTGGGCCTGCCAGGGCGCTGATCTTCGACACCCACTATGACTCATACAAGGGGGTGGTTGCCTACGTGCGCCTGGTCGACGGCGATCTGGAGCAGGGGGATGATCTGGAACTCATGGCAACAGGAGTCGAACTCAAGCCGATCGAGATCGGGATGTTCTCTCCCGGGCTGCGGCCGACCGGCAGGCTGATCGCTGGCGAAGTGGGCTATGTCGCCACAGGTCTCAAGAGCGTGCGGGTGTGTGGGGTTGGCGACACGCTGAGGTCGGCCCGTCGCTGGGCCGACGCCCCTCTTGAAGGGTACAAACATCCGAAGCCGATGGTGTTCGCCGGGTTCTATCCGGTAGAAGGTGAAGACTACGCCGACCTGAAGGAAGCGCTCGAGAAGTTGCAGCTCAACGATGCTTCCCTGATCTTCCAACCTGAGACATCCCAGGCGTTGAATTTCGGGTTCCGCTGCGGTTTTCTGGGGATGTTCCACATGGAGATCGTTCAAGAGCGCCTGGAACGCGAGCACGACATCAACCTCATCGCAACCGCCCCGTCGGTGGAATATGAAGTCCTGATGACCGACGGCTCCATCGTCAAAATCGATGCGCCTGCCAGGCTTCCCGACCCAAGTCAGATCACGGAAGTCCGCGAGCCGTGGATGAGTATTCAGGTCTTCACACCGGAGAGTTTCTACGGGACGGTCATGGATCTGGTCACGAAACGCAGGGGGGCGTTCACAGAGCAGGATTATCCGGCCCCGGGTAGGGTCGTGCTCAACTTCGAGCTGCCACTGGCGGAACTGATCGTCGACTTCTACGACCAGCTCAAGTCACGCACACGAGGCTATGCCTCGCTCGATTACCATTTCTCGGGCTATCGGGTCGACGACCTGATCAAGCTGGAGATCCTCATTAACGAAGAGCCTGTGGACGCCCTGGCGATGATCGTCCACCGGAAGGATGCCTATCACAAGGGGCAGGCTCTGGTCTCCAAGCTCAAGGAGTTGATCCCGCGCCAATTGTTCACCGTGCCTATCCAGGCCGTCGCCGGAGGGCGGGTGATTTCCCGCGCGAACGTCAAAGCCCTGCGCAAGGACGTGCTGGCCAAGTGCTACGGCGGCGATGTCACGCGAAAGAAGAAGCTGCTGGAGAAGCAGAAGAAAGGGAAGAAGCGGCTGAAGAGGGTGGGCAGCGTGGAGATCCCTCAAGACGCGTTCATGGCCGTGCTCAGGATCGGGGAGGAGTAGCGGCAAGCTTCAAGTTGCAGGAGACAGGACACAGGACGTGAAACGTGATGAGTGAAACGTGAATAGAAGAGGTAAGTCCGAGGATGCACCATCAAGATCGAGAGTTGCCTGCTGTTGGCTGACAGCTGACAGCTGACCGCTGACCACTGATGGCTGATAGCTCTCGGCTTGCTGCTAGTTGCTAATTGCTAATTGCTAATTGCTTATTGCTCTTACTTGGACGCGGAGGTGCGCATGAAGTATCTGATCACCGGAGGCGCGGGTTTCATCGGATCGAATACGGTCGATCGCCTGCTAACGGAGGGGCAGGAGGTGGTGATCGTTGACAACCTGTCGCGGCCGGGAAGTGAGAAGAACCTGGCATGGCTTCGCGAGAAACATGGAGAGTTCCCGTTCTATCAAGTCGATGTCCGCGACGCGGCGGCGCTTGAGCGGACATTCGCCGAGATCCGGGAGGTACAGACGGTCCTGCACTTCGCCGCTCAGGTTGCCGTCACCAGCTCCGTCACCGACCCCAGATACGACTTTGAAGTGAATGCTCTCGGATCGCTGAATGTGCTCGAGGCCGCGCGTCGGCACACACCGGAAGCGGTCATGCTCCTGACTTCAACAAACAAAGTCTACGGAGCACTCTCCTCATACGCCGTCGAAGAACAGGGGTCTCGCTATCGCTTCGCCGATCTTCCTGCTGGCGTTCCCGAAACCGTCCCGCTCGACTTCTACTCGCCCTACGGTTGCTCGAAAGGAGCTGCCGACCAGTACTTCCTGGACTACCATCGTATCTACGGCGTGCGGACGGTGGTCTTCCGCAATTCGTGCATCTACGGCCGCCGTCAGTTCGGCATCGAGGACCAGGGCTGGCTCGCCTGGTTTGTCATCGCCGCGGTCTACGGCCGACCGATTACGATCTACGGGGATGGGAAGCAAGTCCGCGACGTCCTTTTCGTGGATGACCTCATCGAGGCCATGCTGCGCGCCGTCGGCAGGCCGGAGGTCACGCAGGGCCAGGCCTACAATATCGGCGGCGGGCCGGACAATAGCCTATCCGTCTGGGCGGAATTCGGCCCACTCCTGGCCGAGCTGACGGGCAGGTCGATCGATGTCGCCCTCGAGGACTGGCGGCCGGGAGACCAGCGGGTGTACATCTCTGACGTCTCCAAGGCCGGGCGCGATTTCGGATGGGCCCCGAGCGTGGGCGCCCCTCAAGGCGTCCGGCGCCTCTTCGACTGGGTCAGCAGCAACCCCTCGCTGTTCACCTGACCGGTTCGGTCCCTGAAACCTGGGCCCAGGCTGCTGTCTGCGGCGACCTCGGGCGCATCCAGGCCAGGGTGCTATAATCCGCACCTTGTAGCCATAAGAATCCATCGACGAGGTCGGGCGTACAACCCCGCCTGAAGGATTGCTGCTCGCGGTGGTCACAACGACAAGAACGGCCGACGCCCAACCTTGCCCGGCCTCCAGGCATCCAGCCGACGCTTTCGGCTTGGGGGATCTGGGCCACTTGCATGGGGCAATGGGGCCGTTGGCGGAGATCTTCTCTGTGGGTCGGCTCCAATGAAGGTGCTGGTGGTTTTGACGTACTACCGCCCGCACGTGTCAGGCCTGACGATCTACGTGGAGAGGCTCTCTCGGGCGCTGGCTGCTCGTGGACACCAGGTCACCGTCTTGACCTCGCAGTACGACCGGTCTCTTCCGCTCCAGGAGGAGATCGGCGGCGTGGTCGTGCGGCGAGTCCCCGTCGCTTTCCGCTTGAGTAAAGGCGTGATCATGCCGACGATCGGGCTGGAAGCGACCCGTCAGGTCTTGGCGCACGACGTGTTGAGCCTGCATCTGCCTCAGTTCGACGCCGCCGGGATTGCGCTGCGCGGGCGCCTGTTCGGCAAGCCGACGGTTCTGACCTACCACTGTGACCTACGACTGGCCGGAGGGGTGATTAACTTGCTGGCAAATGTCGCCGTGAATGTGGCGAATCGAGTCTCGGCCGGGTTGTCCAACAGGGTCGTGACCTACACCCAGGATTATGCCGATCATTCGAACTTCCTTCGCCGATACGCAAGCAAGGTTCAGGTCATTCCACCTCCGGTCGAAGTCGCGGCGGTCTCGAAGAGCGACACGGCGCGCTTCGTCGAGCGGCATGGGTTGACTGGGAAGCCGGTGATCGGCATCGCAGCCCGGCTTGCCACTGAGAAAGGTGTCGAGTACTTGCTGCGCGCCCTGCCGGCCATCCTGGCTGAGTTTCCCAACGCCATCGTCTGGTTCGCGGGGCAACATGAGAATGTCTTGGGAGAGGCCGAGTACGCTCAAAGGCTTGCGCCCTTGTTCAGACAGTACTCTGACCACTGGCGGTTTCTGGGAACACTCGATCCGAGCGAGATCGGGTCTTTCTTCCGGAGCTGCGACGTCACAGTCCTCCCAAGCGTGAACAGCACGGAGAGTTTCGGACTTGTCCAGATCGAGTCAATGATCATGGAAACCCCGGTCGTTGCCTCCGACTTGCCAGGCGTCAGGCAGCCGGTGCTCACGACGGGAATGGGGAAGACCGTCCCTCCGCGCGACTCACACGCGCTGGCCGAGGCAATCATCGATGTGCTGAGCCACCCGGGGTCCTTCAAGGGAAAGTCGACAGACTTCGCTTCACGCTTCACCCCGGATGCTGTGGCCGCCCAATACGAGACGATGTTCTCCCAGTTGCTGGGCAGATCGGTTGCCGTGGGACAGGCATGACACAGGATTTCCGAGGGCTCAACCCGGGTGATCTGCCTCGTTCCTCGGGGCACCTGCTCCCGGACGAGGACCGCCGACTGCCAAAGGTCGGGCTACCCTCGGCGATCCTGGCCCTCATGGCTTCGCTGAGACTTCTCGATCAATCCCCGATTCATGATCGCGTCGATGACAACATGAAATCGGAGATTCCTCGATGCGGGGAAGGGTACCGACCCACAGCGCGTAGCCACTGTCTCCCCTCATGCATGCTCCAGACGCCGTCCATGGCTGAATCGCGTTCATCGGCAGTGAGCGGCCTCAACCCCGAGCATGTCTTCATTACTGACCACAAGCCAGCCGGAGTTGGGAGAGATGGGAGGCGGAGAGTGTCGGTCGCGGCCCCAGTCTCCAATACATGGCGGCGTAGTGTTCCTGGCCTGCAATGATCCGTATGCCGCAACGGGCGGCTCGGCCAGGCGCCGCGCGCCGGGGATGATTCAAGCGTGTGTCCAGGACCAAGCACCTATTGTGGGAGGAATGTAGGAAGGTGAAGCTAGCTCGTGCAGTCTATGCGTGTGGGGCCGCGGCGAGCGGGCTCCCTCCCGGCTCAAGGCACGTGCACGAATGAGGTCCCGGCATCGATTCCTGCCTATCCCGGGTCCTGACGCGGCGCAGGCGTGCCATCATGTTGCGGAGGTTGAGAGCAGACCGACCGGCTGAAGTGTGGAAGATCGCCCAGCGGGCGCCGGGACGTTGAGCGGATGCCTGGCTTGTCATTCATGACGGTTTCGTGGATGCGGGATGCGGGACGCGGTGAGCGGAGGCGGGGCGAGTAAACCAGCCTTCGGCCGATGTCCGGAACACTTCGAAGGATCGCGAGGTGGGTAAGGTGACCAAGTCAGAAGGGAAAGACCCACAGCAGCATGAGGAAGCGACCGTTCTGGATTGGATCAAGTCCGTGATTCTCCAACGGCCGCTCGAGATGCCTGAGGCCGGCCCGAAGGGGCGCCCATCTCGAGCAACAAAGGCACAGGGGGAGGCCGAGCTTCCGAAGCGGGTCGAATGGATTCCCTATCGCATCACTGCGGCCCACTTGCGCCTGCCTGTGGCTGTAATGCTGGCCTTGATGGCTCAGTTCGGCATCGAACACAGAATGGGCTCGTCGATCTGGAACAGCATCGCGATCTACATCTTGGCTGCGGCCCTGGCGGCCTGGGGGATGTGGAAAGGGGATGTTCGTCTGCCGTCTACAACCGCAGACGAAGAACAGGTCTCGTCCAACAGCCTGCGGATACCTTACCTCATATCGGCTGTTGTGTTCTCGATCCTGACCTTCTTCGCCGCCGGCGGCAATCGCTTCACCGCCGCCGTTCTTGTGTTCTGGGGCGCTGCCCTGGTTTCTCTTGTCCTTTGTTTCTGGGAGGGTTCACTTGACCTTGAAGGTTGGCGCTCTCGAGTCACGCAATGGCTGCGGGACCCTCACGTCCGGATATCGCTCGGCCCGTACGGTCTGGCGCTGACCCTGACATTCGGGTTGGCGATCTTCTTCCGCTACTACCACTTGGATCGCGTTCCTCTCGAGATGTGGAGCGATCATGCCGAGAAACTTCTCGACGTGATGGACGTCTTGAAGGGACAGCCTTCAATCTACTTCCCGCGCAACTCGGGCCGGGAAGCGATTCAGTTCTACATGGCGGCTGCGACTTCCAAGCTGTTGGGGATCGGGATCTCATTCATGACTCTCAAGTTTGGGACGGCCCTGGCGGGGGTCCTGACGCTGCCATTCCTGTACCTATTCGCCCGTGAGATCGGCGGCCGTTGGACCGGTTTGGGGGCACTGTTTCTAGGCGGGATCGCCTACTGGCCAAATGTGATCAGTCGCGCCGGGCTCCGCTTCCCTCTCTATCCACTTTTCGCCGCGCCGGCGCTGTATTTCCTCGTCAGAGGCCTACGACGGAAGCGCCGAAACGACCTGTTGCTGTGCGGCCTCTTCGCCGGATTCGGTCTGCAGGGGTATTCACCGGCTCGAATCCTGCCGTTCGTAGTGGCGGCGGGGGTGGCGATCTTCCTGCTACACCGTCAGGCAAGAGGAATTCGATGGCGCACGATTACCTGGTTCGCCATTCTGGTGGCGGCGGTGTGGCTGGCATTCCTGCCCCTGCTGCGAGTGGTTCTTGAGATGCCGGACCAGTTCTTCTACCGCCAGCTGACACGCATGGGCACCGTCGAGCGGGCGTTCCCCGGCGCTCCACTGATGATCTTCTTGAGCAACACCTGGCGCAGCTTGACGATGTTCGCCTGGGACAACGGTGGTACATGGGTGGTCTCCATCCCCGGTCGGCCCGCTCTGGATTGGGTCACCGGCGCCCTCTTCCATATAGGGCTCGTCCTCCTCATCATCCGCTATGTTCGCAAGCGGAACTGGGAGGATCTCTTCACGCTCGTCTCCATTCCTCTGTTGATGCTGCCTTCCATCCTCTCCCTCGCGTTTCCGAATGAGAATCCGGCGCTGCATCGCTCAAGCGGGGCTATCATCCCCGTATTCACGATCGCGGCGCTCCCCCTGGCCGCCCTGCCTGATTGGGTGAGATCGACATGGAACAGCCGAAAGATCATGTTTGCCAGCGTCGCCGCAGTCCTGCTGCTCCTTACAATATCTGCCCGTGCCAACTATCGTCTGGTGTTTGACGACTTCGCTGAGCGACTCGACGAGGCTCTCTGGAACACGGACGATATCGGGAGAGTCATCCAGGGGTTTGCTGAGTCTGTCGGCAGCTACGAAACGGCCCACGTGATTCCCTACCCATATTGGGTCGACACACGACTTGTCGGGATCAACGCCGGCAGGCCGGAGACGGACTACGCCATCAGACCTGAAGATCTTGAGAACCTGGCCGACGAAGAACGCGCTCAACTGTTCATTTTCGATCAAGATGATTCCGAGAATGGCCAGCTTCTGCGCGAGATCTTCCCTTCAGGAGTTCTTTCACGATGGGTGTCCACGATTCCGAGCCATAGCTTCTTGATCTACGAAGTCCCAGCGCGGGTTGACTATGAGCCCGAGCCGACGCTGGTGCCTGAGTGATGCCTCCCGGCACGACGGACGACGATCACGAGATTGGCACGGCCGCGGCGATCCAACGGCTTGATCGGTTTCGCTCTGTTCTGCCTGAGGTCGCCCTGGTCCTTATTCTCGCCCTCGCCGTGGGTTTGCGCTTCGTCGGCCTCAACTGGGACAGCCATACTCACCTGCATCCTGACGAGCGATTCTTGACGATGGTCGAGACCGGCCTCCGTCTGCCCGGCTCGGTCGGTGAGTACTTCAACACCGAAACATCTCCGCTCAACCCCCACAACGCAGGATTCTCGTTCTTCGTATACGGCACGCTACCCGTATTCATCGTGCGCTTCCTAGCCGAAGCTCTGGGGAAGACCGGATACGATTCGGTCCATCTGCTGGGGCGAGCGACCTCGGCCACGTTCGATGTGTTCTCGGTGTTCCTTGTCTACCTGATCGGAAGCCGCTTATATCGCCGGCGGGTCGGCCTGCTGGCTGCGGCCTTCGCCGCCACAAGCGTGCTCCTGATACAGCACGCGCACTTCTTCGTCGTCGATCCCTTCGCGAACACATTCGTCCTGGCCGGCCTGTACTTCGCTGTTCGCGGTCTCGACGAATCGCGAACGAGCAACTACGTCCTCTTTGGCCTGATGGTCGGAATGGCCGCCGCTTCCAAGATCAGCGCCGCGCCTCTGGCCGGCGTGATCGTGCTCGTGAGCATCACCCGCCTGACGCGTCAAACCGAAGACAGGCCCGCCGCCCTGCGCTTCGAGGCCCGCGGCGTTCTCTTGGCAGCTCTGGTTTCCCTGGTGACCTTCCGCGTCTTCCAGCCCTATGCATTCGTTGGGCCGTCGTTTCTAAGCTTCCGTCTCAACCCGAAATGGCTGGCCAACCTGGAAGAGCTCTCGCGACAGCTGAGGGGAGAGGTCGATTTCCCTCCAGCGCTGCAATGGGTGAGCCGCACGCCGATCGTGTTCCCCCTCGTCAATATGGTCCGGTATGGCCTCGGCCCCGGGCTGGGGATCCTTGCATGGTTCGGGTGGGGTTGGGCACTCTGGCAGGCATACACGGGGGTATGGAGGCGGCATCTCATTCCCGTCGTCTGGACCGGGGCGTTTTTCCTCTGGCAGTCTATCGGTTTCACCAAGACCATGCGGTATCTCCTGCCGATCTATCCCACACTTGCCCTCCTGGCGGCGTGGGCGCTCTGGGAGGCGTGGGACTGGGCGCATGCACTGGGGAACGAGCGCATCCGCCGTCGAGCCGCGGTCGCCGTGGGTTCCATTGGCGGCGTGGTCATCGCCGCAACCCTATTGTGGGCGGTTGCGTTCGCGGGCATCTATGTCCGACCGATGACCCGCGTGGCAGCTTCGCGCTGGATATACAGCCACATTCCGGGGGTCGCAAACCTGGTCTTTGACTCAGCCGATCAAGGTCTGCTGGAACCGATCCCGATGGATCGCACGATCATCCTGGCTCCCGGTCGTCCGCTCTCGACTTCTGTCACGAGCGCTCTCGATGGGGAGGTCGTCGCGATACGTCTCACGGTCCGAGATGGATTAGGCTCGACGGATGCCATTGAAGGATTGACCGCGAGCGTCTCGGGGCGCGGCGGTGCCGACTTGCTTGGGCGATCAATTCCCATCTCGGGCTTCGTCAACCCCCAGATCGACGCACCTATCGATCTTCGGTTCATCAATCCCATCCCGGTCTCTCCCGGCCAAGAGCTCGAAGTCGGGATCAATCTCGGCGGCGAAACCGCCCTCGACCTGGGAGACCGCCTGGGTTTGATCTACGCGGAAGGCGAGAGCGAGACGGTTCGCGACGTGATGCTGACGCGCAGCATGGTCGGTCTGGCGCCAGGTTCTGCCATCCGAGTTTCTTTCGAAGCCCGCTCGTCGGGGGTCGTCTCACGAATACTCCTTCCGTATGTAACCGCACCGCAGGCGACCTCGATAGATCTGGCGTTGTTCGACGATCCGCAGGCCGAGAGTCCCATCGCTACGTCGCATGTGACCGGTGGTGGAAACGGCGAGGTGGCGCTCGAAGCCAACCTGGATCGACCGATCGAGCTCCAAACAGGGAAGACCTACGCGCTCGCTCTCGAGATGTCGGATGGCTCCTGGATGAGCATGCGCGGAGCGACGATTATCAGTGAATCGAGTTGGGATGACGGCTTGCCGATCCCCATGGAAGGTTGGGACGGATACGGCAGCCTGTACTCGGGTGTGAACCAGGAGCTCTACTGGCCGGATGAGCAGGACGACAACGGCAACGGCCTATCCGACAAGCAGGAACGGCTGGTCAGCTCATTCGAGTCGGGTGACTTTCTGGTCATCACCTCGAATCGCCAATACGGCACGGTCCCGCGCGTCCCCTCTCGATATCCCCTTGCCACGGCGTACTATCGCGCCTTGTTCGACTGTCCCGCCCCGAGCTATGTACCGAGTTGCGGCGCTCAGATGAAGCCAGGGCAGGGGGCGGATCAGCTCGGCTACGAATTGATCGCCTCATTCGAGAATGATCCCCAGGTAGGCCCGCTTCGCTTCAGTGATCAGGGTGCAGAAGAGGCCTTCACCGTCTATGGCCATCCCAAGGTCATGATCTTCAAAAAGACCGACGGGTTTTCGGAAGCGGCGATGACCCAACTTCTGGGCGCGGTCGACATCAGCCACATTGTGCGGACGAACCCCAACGGCCAGGCGGAGACAACCAAGACGCTCCTGCTTCCTCCGGATCGACTGCAGGAGGACAGGGCAGGGGGGACGTGGTCACAGCTTTTCGACAGCCAAAGCCTGCTCAATCGATCGCAGGTGTTGGCGGTCGTGGTCTGGTGGGCGGCAATCGGAATCCTGGGACTACTGGCGTTTCCGCTCGCGCGCGCGGCCTTCCCCGGGTTGCGCGACGGAGCTTATCCCGTGGCGCGCATCGTCGGCCTGCTCCTGCTCGCGTGGGGCACCTGGATGATCGGCAGTGCCAATGTTCCTGTGACCCGGATGACCATCCTGAGCGTGGTACTTCTTCTCCTGGCCTGCTCGGCCGTTCTGGCGTGGCGGGACCGCAGGGCCCTGATCGAGTTCGCCCGATCCAGACGCCGCGAGATCGCCTGGATCGAACTGCTGGCGCTGTCTTTCTTCTTGCTCGATCTCTTCATTCGCCTCGGAAATCCCGACTTGTGGCATCCATCCAAGGGCGGCGAGAAGCCGATGGACTTCTCGTACCTCAATGCTGTGATCAAGAGCGTGACTTTCCCGCCGTACGACCCGTGGTTCTCGGGCGGTTACATCAACTACTACTATTTCGGGTTCGTCATCGTCGGGATGCCGATCAAGCTGCTCGGGATCGAGCCGAGTGTCGCCTACAACCTCGTCGTCCCGACGATTTTTGCTATGCTTGCATTGGCCGGGTACGCCGTCGGATCGAATCTGGTTGGCCGGGCCCGCGGCTTCATCAGTGGCTATAGTCCTAATCCGCGCGTAGCGGGCGTCGCGGCCGCCGTGCTGCTGGTTGTCATGGGCAATCTGGGGACTGCCCGGATGATCTACGATGGCTTCAAGCGTCTGGGGGCATCAGATGGCCAACCCCCGGGAGGCGCCGTCGTCGGGATGTTCGAGGCGGTGCGCGGCCTCGGCCGATTCCTTACGACGCCAGACGGGATGCCGTATGGCCTGGATTCATGGTACTGGGATCCGAGTCGAGCAATCCCTCCTGGCGAGGGCGAGCCCGGTCCGATCACAGAGTTTCCATTCTTCACCTTCCTCTACGCCGATCTGCACGCGCACATGATCAACTTCCCATTCACTGTGTTGACTCTGGCCTGGGGACTCTCATGGCTGCTTGAGGCCAGCCGTGGCCGGCCGCTCAGGCCGCCCGGCCTGATCGCCACGTTTGTCGTCGGGGCTATCGCATTTGGGGTCCTCCGACCGACGAACACATGGGACTTCCCGGTCTACTGGCTGCTTGGTTTACTGGCGGTCGGTGGTGCGGCGTTCATCAGGCGCGGCGGGCTCAAGGCCTCCTTTGTATTCGAAACCGTGCTTGTGTCGGTGATCCTGTTCGGCGGGGCCTTGTTGTTCTTCCAGCCCTACACTCACTGGTATGCCCAGGGGTACAACGCCGTCCAATTCTGGGAAGGGGGCCGAACGAGCGTTTCCGCCTATCTGACGGTTCACGGATTGTTCCTGTTCGCCATCGTTAGTTGGCTGATCGTGGAATCGATCCGCTGGATGGCGGAGACGCCATTGAGCGCGCTCTCCGCGCTACGACCGAAATTGACGGGGATCGCCACCGGTTTGATGTTGTATGCAGTCATGATCGTTGCGCTGGCCATGAAGGGGTACGCGATCGCACCGCGCGTGTTCATTTTGTTAGGTTGGGTAGTCCTGCTCTTCTTCCGCAGGGGCATGCCCATGCGGAAGCGAGCCGTGTTGGTCATGACCGCGGCCGCGCTGGCCCTTACGTTCATGGTCGAAGTCATCGTCTTGAAAGGCGATATCGGCCGGATGAACACCGTCTTCAAGTTCTACCTGCAGGTGTGGATTCTGTTCGGGCTCTCCGCGGCGGCGGCGTTCACCTGGGTTCTGGCAGAAGTGCCCCTGTGGTCGGCCGGATTGCGGAACACCTGGGCGGCATTGGCTTTCATCTTCGTGTTCTCTGCGGCGCTCTACCCAATCCTGGCAACTTCGGCCAAAATCAAGGACAGGATGGCGACGGACGCGCCGCACACGCTCGATGGCTCTGCGTACATGCCCTATTCGGTACGCTGCGAGCTCGGCCAG
>CAZGRL010000020.1:0-37849 GCA_964528155.1 uncultured Anaerolineaceae bacterium | reverse complement strand
GCCCGCCGAGCCGCAGCAGGGAGCGCCGGCAGACCAGCCGATCCCGCTGGAGGAGGACTACGACGCGATCCGTTGGATGCAGGAGAACGTCGAAGGCTCGCCCGTCATTGTCGAAGCCAATCTCCCGCCCTACCAGTGGGGGTCGAGGTATACGATATATACAGGACTGCCCGGCGTTCTGGGGTGGGATTGGCACCAACGCCAGCAGCGGCTTGAAGCGGGAGATGCCCAAATCACGCAGCGAGAGGACGAGATCTCAGACTTCTATATCACTCAGTCAGCTGCCGAGGCGCTTGCATTCTTGGAAAGGTACGATGTGGCCTACGTCGTTGTCGGCCGACTCGAGCGGGTGGAATACGGGTCGCTTTCCCCCTGCCTCTCGGTCGACGGAGGCTCGCGTGTTACCTGCGACATGAGTGGGAGGTCCGTCGGAATGCGAACGCCGGACATGCCGGCCTCTAGCTGTGAGCCCATAGACGCACAGAACCCCGAGGGCCAGCTGACTTGCCCGACACATGGGTTGGACAAGTTCGAAAGCATGCTGGCGTCGGGAGACCTGACCAGGGTGTTCCAGGAGGGTGAGACGGCCATCTATGAGGTTGTGCAGTGATTGCCCAGGTGGCCCTCTGGTGGCTGGCCAGTACGCTCATCGGGGCGATTGCGTTGCCGCTCGGTTGGAGGCTGTTCGCGCGATTGCCCGACCGCGGCTTCGGCTTCTCCCGGGCGCTTGGATTGCTGGCAACCGGCTACGCCTTGTGGTTCGGCGCGTCGGTGGGGGTCATAAGGAACGACCTTGGGGGGACTTTGGCGGCGATGGCGGTGGTCACCGGGCTGAGTCTATGGGCAATCGCTGGACGTTGGCCAGAGTTGCGGGTGTGGTTCAGAGACAACTGGCGCACCGCGGTCGTGATCGAAGGCCTGTTTCTGCTCGGGTTCGCCTTCTGGTCTGTGATCAGAGCGTTCAATCCGGACATCGTCGCCACGGAAAAGCCGATGGAGCTCGCCTTCCTCAATTCGGTCATGCTCTCGCCGACTTTCCCGCCGCGCGATCCCTGGTTGGCCGGCTACGGTATCTCCTATTACTACTTTGGCTATGTCATCGTCGGGATGCTCACGCGCCTGACTGGAGTGGCCACTGGCGTGGCGTTCAACCTGGCCAACGCCATGTGGTTCGCGCTGACGCTCGTCGGGGCCTACGCCATTGTGTTCAATCTTGTCGCGCACAAGGGCATTAAGCCGCTGCATCTCATCTCGTCACTCCTTGGTCCGTGGTTCGTCCTGCTCAGCGGCAACCTCGAAGGCTTCCTCGAGATCCTTCATGCCAGGCATATCTTCTGGCAAACGAGCGCAAGTGGAGCGCTGACATCGAAGTTCTGGACGTGGCTCGGGCTGCAGGATCTTGTGAACGCCCCCGGACCTGTGCCGACTCTGATGCCCGAGCGCTATTTGTGGTGGTGGCGCGCCTCCCGAGTCGTCCACGATGTGAAACTCAGCGGAGACACGGTCGAGGTCATCGACGAGTTTCCCTTCTTCTCCTTCTTGCTGGCTGATAATCACCCTCACTTGCTTGCACTTCCGTTTGTGTTGATGGCGATCGGGTTCATTCTGCAAGTGTATCTGTCGCTCTCGCCGGGCGAGGTCAGGCTGGGGCGGACGAAACCATCGACGAGCCTGATTGAAGGACTGACTCTAGCCTCGGTCATCGTGGTCTTGACGGCAGCTCTGGCGCGTGCAATCCCTCTCATCGTGGCAGGTGAGGCGACCGGGGCGATCCTGCTCGCGGTGATGAAGATTGTGGTTATCGTTGCGTTGGGTGTGCTCTTGATTGACAACCTGATCCTGGTTCTGATCGGGGTCATTCCGACTCTGATCGGGAGCCCGGTGTTCTGGCCGGCCGCCTGGATCCTGGGCAGCCTGGCCTTCCTCAACACGTGGGATTTCCCCATCTACCTGAGCCTGATGCTGGCCGTGCTTTGGTGGGTGAACCGATCCTCATCTTTCTCCGACCTGTGGCAGCCGCTCCTTTCGACCGCAGCCGGACTGGGCACGCTGGGGGTGATCTTCTGCCTTCCCTGGTATCCAGGTTTCACATCCCAGGCCGCAGGCATTCTGCCCAACATCGCATTTCCGACGCGCCTGGTGCAGCTAGCCATCATGTTTGGTACGATGCTCATCCCGATCCTGGCCTGGTTGGCCCTCAAGCTGTATCGCGAACGGGATCATGTCTCATGGCGTGGCTTCTTCATCTTGGGCCTCGGCCTCCCCCTGGGATTGTTCCTGCTCTCTGCCGGTCTCGGGCTTCTGATCGTGCTCGGCAACTCGGCCCTCCTGGAGGAGTCACTGAGGGAGATAGGCGCCTCGGGTCTCGGGACCGCCCTCCCCGAAGTCCTTAGGCGCTGGTACTCGTCCGGGTCGGCGATCGTGCTCGGTCTGATGTTTGCGGCCAGCTTGATCCTGCTACTCCGCCGGCGTCCGACGATCAGGAAATCTCGTGGGTCGCCTGACGCTGAGGTCCGTGAGGTATGGCCATTCGCATTGATGATGATCGGGATCGGAGCGCTGCTCATCATCGGCCCGGAGTTCCTCTTCCTGAAGGATAGTTTCACGTCTCGGATGAACACCGTCTTCAAGTTCTACTTCGCCGCCTGGATCCTGTGGGGGTTGGCCTCGGCCTACATCCTCCACGAGCTATGGTCCGGGCCACTGGGTCGACGGACAGTCCTGGCTGCAGCAGTGAGCATTCCCTTGCTGCTTGGATTGGCCTATCCTGTATTGGCGATCGACACCAAGACCAATGGTTTTCAGGCGGCCAACGGCCCGACGCTTGACGGAACGCTCCATCTCGCTCAAGAGGATCCCGCCGATTACGCCGCGATACAGTGGATCAAGACCCGATTGAAGGAAGGCGTGATCGCCGAGGCGGTCGGAGGAAGTTACACTCAGTACGGGCGCATCTCGGCGCACACGGGATTCCCGACTGTTCTGGGGTGGGACTTTCACGAGATTCAGTGGCGCGGCTCAGCGGAGCCTCAAGGCAGCCGCAAAGATGACATCCAGCATCTGTATGAGACTCGCAACCCTCAGGACGCGCTCGAAATCATCGAGCGCTACGGGATCGACTACGTCTACATTGGTCCGCTTGAGCGTTCGACCTATCGGCCGCTAGTCGAAGCGAAGTTTGCCTCATTCATGGATCTTGTCTACCAAGAGGGTGAAGTGTCTATTTACGCGCTTCCAGGTGAGGGTCCGTCGTGATGCGCTCCGAAGCCCGGACCATAAGGCTTGAGGCCGTCGCCTACCTTGTCATCCTGTTGGCCGCCGCGGGGCTGCGCCTGGCCAATCTTGGCTGGCCACCGATATCCGACACGGAAGCACGCCATGCCCTGGCCGCCTCCGCGCTGGCGGGCAGCCCGTCTCCCTTCGATCCAGGCCTGGAGACTCCGCCATCAGGGGCCTCATACAGGGTGACCACGGCATTCCTCTTCCAGCTATTCGGATCCAGCGATGCCATGGCCCGCGTACTACCCGCCCTCGCCGGGGTGGCCTTGTGCATGCTCCCCCTGCTGGCTCGCCGCAGGCTGGGCCCTGGGGTTGCACTCGCACTGTCCGGACTGCTGAGCTTCTCACCCGAGCTGGTGACGGTCTCGCGCCAGGCAGGTCCGACCAGCCTGGCGTGCCTGGGAGTGGCGGGATTGCTGGTACTCCTCGTCGGGCAAGACACACCTGCGATCGGAGATCGTCGGTCGACGTGGGCGGTCGCCTTCGCCGCCCTGGCCCTGACATCCGGATCCGCCTGGATCCAGGGGGTCGTCGGACTGTTGCTTGGCGCTGGCCTGCTGGCCCTTTGGTGGAAGCGTCAGGCGGGGTCGGGTGCGCTGTTTCAAGGATTCTCGTTCTCCCGACGAGAGATCGTGATCGGTCTGGTGTTGGTGCTCGGCATCTCCACCGGTGTGGGGCTGTATCCGGGCGGAGCGGCAGACCCATTCGAAAGCATAGGTTCGTGGCTTGCCGGATGGTCGGGTTCGGCGAGAATGCCTGTCTTGTCCGAGATTCTCATTGTCCCGGTCTACGAGCCCATCCTCGTTGTCTTCGGACTCATTGGAATGGTGCTGGCCTTCCGGCGCAAGGATCGGTTCGGAGTTGCGGCGGCCTTCTGGGCCCTGGGAGGGCTCATCCTCGCGGCCATCTACCCCGGTCGGACCGGGCTCAATCTGGCGTGGGTCGTCATACCCGCCGCATACCTGGCCTCTGGCGGCGTGATTTGGGTGATCGAGCGTCTGCTGGCTGAAGGGGGCTGGCTCCGTCTCGCCGGGATGATGGGCGCCTATGTGGCTCTGGCCGCCTTCATCTACTTGCAGGGAGCAGCCTACGCAAGCGATCTCAGCGTCGATCTGCCCGCCCTTGAGCCGACGGTGCGGATCGTGATCGTATTCGTCGGGTTGCTGATCTGGGCCGTGCTGGTGGTCCTGTTCGGGACGGGCTGGTCATGGTCTGCTTCGGCCGGTGCCTTGGCGGCCGCGCTATTCAGTATTCTGTCGGCCGTCTCGATCGCATCCATCGTCCGCCTGAATTTCGGGAGCGCGGCCGCTGAGGGAGGCCAGTTGTGGAGGCCGCAAGTGGCGGCAGTCGGCCTGCGCGAAATGAGCTCCACGTTGGAGTTCCTATCTCGGGCGAACCTCGAAGACCCGGGCGGCCTGACAATCGGCTTCCAAGGATCAGCACCGCCGTCATTGGCCTGGGCCGTGCGTGATTTCGAGAAAGCGCCCCTGAGCGCGACGGACCAGGCGCCGCCGGTCGTTCTCGCGCCATCGGAAGCCGAGCCTGCACTCCACGCCGACTATCTGGGTCAACTGCTTGCGATCGCCGAGACGAACGACTGGGACGGCGCGTTCCCGCCGGATGTCGTGTCGTGGTGGCTCCTCCGCCGCTCCCCGATCCGGCTTGATGACTGGGTATTGCTTGTTCGGGCCGACGTCGCTACCCAGGGCGGGCTGACCGCGCTAGGCAACGAAACCAATCCATAACCGAGGCAAAGTGGTCGGGAAAAAAGTGAGTACGATAGCGATTGACGGACCAGCGGCGTCCGGGAAGACAACGCTGGCTCGCAAGTTGGCTGCGCGCCTTGACTACTTCTACTTCGACACAGGGGTCATGTATCGTGCCGTGACGCTGTTTTCACTCCGGAGGGAAGTTCCAGTCGAAGACGAACAAGGTGTGACCGCCGTAGCCGAAGAGTTGGCCATCGACGTACGTCCTCCGTCTATCGATGACGGCCGGCTGTATGACGTCATAGTCAACGGGGAAGACGTCACCTGGGAGATCCGCTCGCATCGCGTCGACCAGAACGTTTCGCTCGTCTCGAGTTACGCCGGGGTGCGACATGCCCTCACTCAGCGGCAGCGGGAGATCGGCTCCAGGGGCAACGTTGTGATGGTCGGTCGGGATATTGGGACTGTCGTGATGCCCGAAGCCGATCTCAAGATCTATCTCGAGGCAAGCGAGGAAGAGCGTGCTCGGCGGCGTTTCCATGAGGCCGTCGAACGCGGTGAGAGCCGAGGTTACGAAGACATCCTGGGCTCGATGAAGAAGCGCGATCATTTCGACTCAACCCGTAGTCTGGCTCCACTCCGGCCGGCCGACGACGCGATACTCGTCGAGACTACTGGCCTCACCCCGGATGAGGTGCTTGAGCAGGTTCTGAGCCTCACCGTCGACAGCGAACCTTGAGCACCGCCGCGGCCCCCGGCAGCGAACGATCGAGCGCGAGTGGAGAGCCGACAGCCGCCGGCGCCTCGGCTTTGACCGTCGCGTTGAGGGTCGGCCTGTTCCGGATGGTCGCCCGACCGACTTTTCGCATCCTGTTTCACCTTCTGAGCCGAGTTGAGATCGAAGGCTTGGGCAACGTCCCTAAGAAGGGGAGCTACCTTGTTGCGTGCAACCACGTCTCGATCTACGAACCGCCCCTGGTCCTGTCTTTCTGGCCAACAGCCCTCGAGGTCGCGGCTGCGATCGATGTCTTCGATCGTCCGCAGCAGGGGACCCTGGTTCGCCTATATGGCTCATTGCCTGTCCATCGGGGGGAATTCGATCGCCACCTCATCGAGACCATGGTCGCCATGCTGATGGCCGGTCGCGCGGTGCTCATCTTTCCTGAAGGCGGACGTACACACACACCCGGATTGCGGCAAGCCTGGGTTGGCACATCGTACGTCGCCGTTAGAGCGGGCGTTGATGTGATCCCGGTCGGGGTCGCTGGCACGGAGACCCTCGGAGAATCGATCCGTGAGCATCGTCGGACCCGCCTGAGAATGAGGATCGGTGAGCCTGTGCACACCCCTCTGATCGACCTGCATTCGCCCGAACGCAAAGGCGCCTTGCTCGCCCACACCGAAAAGATCATGCGCAGCATCGCCGAATTGTTGCCGGGATCCCATCGCGGAGTGTATGGATGACCCGTCCATCGCGTCATCCGCGTGTGAGGTGCTCATTTCGTTCAAGGGTCGGCAGATCAGCTACCTTACTCGTTCGCAATACAAGCTGATGAAGGTGGGATGGGCAAGTGGAGATTAGCCGAGCGAGTCGTGTCGGATTGCCGCCATATGATCATCAACGATATGAAGCTCGCAGGCGGGTTCTGAAGTGGCTCATTCGCAATTTCGCGCTGCGTCTGCTGATCAAGCTCGATTCGGTCCAGGGGCTTGAGAATGTGCCGTCCGAAGGACCAGCGATTCTGATGATCAATCACATCGCCTTCGTGGATCCGATCGTGGTCCTGGGATGCATGCCTCGCAACGTCGTACCCATGGCCAAGATCGAGGCCTATCACTACCCGATCATCGGCATCTTCCCTTCGCTTTGGGCCGCGATCCCGGTTCGCCGTGGCGAAGGGGATCGCCACGCATTGCGCCTGGCGATGGACGTCCTAGAGGCCGGCCAGATTGTTCTCGTGGCTCCCGAAGGCACGCGAAGTCCGGCTTTGCAGACCGGGAAGGAGGGCGTGGCGTTCCTGGCATACCATACGGACGCTCCGGTCCTTCCGGTAGCGATCGAAGGCACGGTCGGATTTCCGGCCCCGTATCCTTTCGGTTGGAACAGGCCAGGGGCGGCCGTCCGGGTTGGCGCACCGTTTCGATACAAGAGGCAGGTGCGTCGCCCTGGCCGGGCGATGCTGCGCCAGATGACGGACGAGGCGATGTACGTCCTTGGGTCGATGCTCCCCCCGGAGCGCCGGGGTGTGTACAGCGACCCGGCGGCCGCGGGGGTGGAGACAGTCGAGTTCGTGTAGCCATGTATACAAGCGGCATGGGGAAGCGGCCGAGTGCGGTTTCGGCAGATGGTGCCGTTCTGGCGCTTGCGTGTGAGCCCGACCCACCGGAAAGCAGGGTATAATGCCGACAGAACCGATTGTGAGGCGCGCGGGCTGAAGACTCAGGCAAAGGAAAGGTAGCGCACGGCCCCGGCGAGCGCCGGGGTGACGAGGCTGAGGGTTTCCCGTCGCGGGACGGGACTAACCGGAACCCGCCGCCGGCTCCCCAACCGGTGGCCCGGGAAAATCGAAAGATCAGCGGATGCCCTCCGGGTGTACCACCACCCGATCACTTTCCCCCATTCGACCCGATCGACAATGCCAACCTGGTAACGGGATGGACAAAACGCTCGGGCGTGGCTCAATGAGCAGTTCCCCAAGCCGCATGGAGGCAACCCATGTGTGGAATCGTCGGTTATGTCGGCGATCGTGACGCGACGCCGATCATCCTGGCCGGTCTGAAACGGCTGGAATATCGCGGTTACGATTCGGCCGGCCTGGCTGTGCTGCAGGAAGGAAAGATCGAGATACGCCGAGAGGCCGGCAAACTGGATCGGCTGATCAGTCTCGTCGAGAGGTCCCCTCTGCATGGAAATATCGGCATCGGCCATACGCGCTGGGCAACCCACGGTGAGCCGAATGCCAAGAACGCACACCCTCATCTGGGAGCGACCGGCAAGGTCGTCCTGGTCCACAACGGGATCGTCGAGAATTACGCCGATCTCAAAGATGAACTCCTGGCAGAGGGCATTGCTTTTCGGTCTGACACGGACACCGAGGTCATCGTCCACCTCGTCGAGAGGTACCTGGCGATGGGCCTCAGCCTGCCCGAGGCGAGCCGAAAGGCGATTGCCCACTTGAAGGGCGCGCATGGGATCGTTCTGCTCTCGTCGAATGAGCCGGACAAGATCATCGCCGCCCGGATCGGGAACGCAGGCGGTGTGGTCATCGGGAAGGGCGATGACGAGATGTACGTCGCCTCCGACATCCCGGCGATCCTCGAGCACACGCGGCAGATGACGTTCCTGGACGCGGGTCAGATGGCCATCGTCCATCGCGACGACTTCCGCGTCGAGACCCTACAGGGTGAGAGAGTTGCGACGAGTGTCCAGACAGTGCCCTGGGATCCGGTGTCGGCCGAAAAGGGGGAGTACGACCACTTCATGCTCAAGGAAATCCATGAGCAGGTCCGATCGCTCACGGACACGATTGGAGGCCGGGCCGACTTCGAGGCAGGCCGGATCAACCTCCCCGGTCTCAATCTGACCCGCGAAATGGCGGCCGATGTGCGCAAGATCGTCATTGTCGCCTGTGGAACCGCGGCCTATGCCGGGATGGTTGGCAAGGTGCTGATCGAGAACATCGCCCGCATACCGGTTGAAGTCGACATCGCCTCGGAGTTCCGGTACCGCGAGCCTCTGATCGACGAAGACACCATCGTTCTGGCGATCAGCCAGTCAGGCGAAACGGCCGACACGCTTGCGGCGATCGAAGAGGGCAGGCGACTCGGGGCGACCATCTGGAGCATCGTCAACGTCGTGGGCTCGCAGGCCATGCGCGCCTCGGACGGCACGATCACGATGCAGGCCGGGCCCGAGATCGGGGTCGCCTCAACAAAAGCCTTCACGGCACCGCTGGTCGACCTCTACATGCTGGCCATTCTGCTGGGAGACCTGCGGGGTACGCTCGAAGAGGGCAAACGCAATAAACTGGTCGAGGACTTGCGATTGGTCCCGGATCTGGCCGGACGCTGCCTCGACCGGGCTTCGGCTGTCAGAGAGGTCGCCCGCTCGCTCAAGGACATGCAGCACTGTCTGTACATCGGCCGCGGCGTGAACATGCCGATCGCATACGAGGGGGCCCTCAAGCTCAAGGAGATCTCGTACATCCATGCCGAGGCCTATCCGGCAGGCGAGATGAAACACGGACCGATCGCGCTGATCGATAAAACGATGCCGGTCGTCGCGCTTGCGCCCCGCGATCCCTGGCACAAGAAGATGCGCAGCCAGATCGAGCAGGCCAAAGCCCGCAGCGGGGTTGTCGTGGCTCTCGCCACTGACGGAGACGAATCGCTTCCAGAGCTGGCTGATCACATTTTATGGGTGCCCGAAACTCCCTGGCGGCTCAGCCCGGTGACGAGCATCATCCCTTTACAGTTGCTGGCATATCACATTGCGGTCATGCGTGGGACGGATGTCGATCAGCCTCGCAATCTGGCCAAGAGCGTGACCGTCGAGTAGCGCGATGTCCGGTCCTCCGGGCGATCGGCTGAAGGTCTCGACACGGCCCCGCATCCGCGGGGCCGTCGCCTTTGGGATACCAAAGCAGGGGGGAAGACCGGTTTGGGATGCGATGTGAGTGTCTTGGAGTCGCCGGCGTGCGGCCGCCCGTCCAGCGATGAGGCCCAATCTGCAGACGGACCCCGCCGGTCAGGCGAGGTCCGGAGGCCGAACGACGAGCACCGAACAGTGGGCGTGCGAGAGCAGCTGGTCTGCGACGTCGTCCAGCATGATCTCCAGCCAGCGTGTCAGGCCAGGCCTCCGGTGGGCGCCGATGACGAGCAGATCGTAGCCGCCGTCTCCAAGCTCGGAGAGGATCTCATCGACCACCAATCCGTACCGCAAGCGGGGTGTGATTTCGGAGGTCACACCGATCTGGCGCATCGTGCGGATTGCCTCCTGGAAGTGCAGGCCTTCGCGCGTCCCGCGTTCCATCGCGCCCTCGGCCGAGTTGAAGAGTTCTTCTGATGTGCTCTCCGGTTGGAGGGCAATCTGCGACATCACATGCAGCAAAGTCAGGCTGGCGGGACCGTGTGAGGCGAGCTGGGCGCCGACCTTCAAGGTTTCCATCGATGGCGCCTCGGCACCGGTGCAGATCAGGATACGGCGCACACGATCGGGGACGTTGCGGGCGACCAACAGAGGTAGGTGGAGTCCGCGCGCCAGTCTGCCGGTCGTCGATCCCGTCTTGAAACGTGTCAGTCCGCGCCGACCGTGGGCGCCGACGGCCACCAGATCGTATGGTCGTGCCTCGACTTCGGCCAATATCATCTCCGGTGGATAGCCGAGGGCGATCCTGGTCTCCAATCCCGGCCTCGGGCCTCCCAGATCTGCGAGCATCTTCGCCAGGATCTCGGTCAGGCTGTCTTGCTCCTCGTCCGTCTCAGCCACGGCCAGGATGGTCACCTCCCCTGTGCTGGCCAGGCTGAGCCGGTCGATAAGGATGGCAGCTTGCTCAGAGGACGGTGAACCGTCGGTGCAGACCAGGACTTTCATTTCCCACTCCTCACAGCAGCAGGATCAGCGCCAGAGGCACACCCAACGTCAAGGTCAGATAGGCGGCGACGTAACGGCGTCGGCCTTCGATGGCGACTGCAAGTCTCGACAGGCTCCGCTCGTATGCCCGGAAACCAAAGCCGAGGATCAAGATCGAAATCGTGGCGACGCTGACCATCAATACAAGCACGATTGTGACTGCTGCCGGGTTTGCCAGCAGCGCCGCAGCAACGAGTGTGTCATCGAATGTTGTGATGTTGGCGCCCATGATGTAGGGAATCGCGTTTTCTTGCCGGATGTAGCCTCGTACGCTGAGAGGGACCAGCAGGCTCAAGGAGATCGATACCGACATCGTCACTGTCGTCACTGCAGCCCCGAGCAGGAATGTCACGATTGGACGATAGAGCAGTCGATTCACCCTTCCGACGCTCGTCTGCTCAAGGTGTAGTTCAGGCAAGGCTCTGTCGATCAGGGCGAAACTGGCCAGGATGGACAAGAACCCCAATGGGAGAAGCGTCCACGCAGGCAAGAGGTGCCCGATTGTGGCGATTGCCGGATCGAATAAGACTGAGATCGGTGAGGAGGCCGATGACCCTCCACGGATCATCCAGTGATCGAGCCAGCCGCCGTTCAACGCCAGCAGACCCAACGTGACGGCCGGGATGTAGATCGTCTGTGTGACAAGCAGGGAGACGATTCCGGCGCCCAGGCTGTGGGCGCGACTTCGGCCTCGCAGGAGATAGATGAACCCGATCAGCAGCACGATGAAGGCCGCGCCCAGCCTCGATCCGGCGATCATGGCGTAGCTCTCCCTGGTAGAGAGAACGCCCGCGTCCAGGAGCGTCAGGGACGTCGCCGCGACCGGCGAGCCGGACAGCGCGACCATCGCCAGTAGCCAGCCGAACCCCAGCGCGCTGGCCGGACTGTCGACGGAGATCTTTTCGCGGAAGAAGGGGGCCAGTGGACGAGCGCCTTCTCGGAGCAAGGCGAGCGAGAACATGAACAGCGCCAGGCTGACAGTGATCCACAAGATACGCGAGCCTCTGCGGATCCAGATGGAGGACTTCGAGGCGTCTGGCGATGCGGGGCTGGCCCGAAGGGTCACTATGCCTCGCTGATCTGTTCGATCAGTGCGTCTGGTTTCGTCACGGGAGTGCGGCAGGCGAAGCCCTGGCAGAGATAGGCGGTCGCTTGCCCGTCGATCATGGCGCGATCGGAGAGCAGCGCCGGCTGGTTTCCGCCGTCCTGACGCCCACCTGCGATGACAAGCCGCGGGAGAAAGCGTTTGCGGGTGACCTCGACCAAGTCTCGAAAACCGTCCGACGACGGCTCGCCGACGACGCCCAGTTGGAGCTGTGGCCCCAGCGCGAAGTCGAGCGCGCACAGCCAGCCGGCGAATGCCGCCGGATGACGGACTGCCGTCGCTTGCATGGCGGAAATGGCCTTCTCAGCCGGTTCGACGAATCTCACTTCTCCGGTCAGGGCGCCCAATTCAAGCAAAAGCGTGACGGCCAATGTGTTGGCGCTGGCCACGGGACTATCCTGGATCGATTTTGGCCTTGCGACAAGTTGCTCTTGATCATCGCCGGTGTCAAAGAACCCGCCCTGAGGGTCGGAGTAGTGGCTCAAGATCTGTTCCGCGTTATCGATTGCCGCCCGGAACCAGCGCGGGTCGAAGTCGGTCTGATAGAGTGAGAGAAACCCGCGCCCTACGGCGGCGAGATCGGCAAGCTGGGCCGGAACTCGGGCTCTCCCCTGTCGCCATGTTCGGAGTAACCGGCCTCCGACGGTCATTTGCTCGAGCAGAAACGCGCCCAGGTCGTGCGCGGCCGAGAGGATGTCCGGATCACCTGAGGCGCGCGCCGACTCGGCCAATGTGGTCAACACCAGACCGTTCCATGAGGCGATGACCTTGTCGTCGGTGGTGGGGCGGGGGCGACGGTCACGCGCCTCCAACAGAATCTGCAGGGCGCGCTGCCACCTCGAGCGGGCTTCGTCAACGTCGAGGTTGAGTTGTTCTGCCACGGCGGGGATGTCGAGGACGCGCTGCAGCACATTTGCACCCTCGAAATTCCCGGCCTGGCTGGTGCCTGTGGCGATGATGAATAATCGATGAAGGTCTGGCCGCAGCAATCGCTCGATCTCCTCCAGTTCCCAGACATAGTACTTGCCTTCTTCACCTTCTGAGTCGGCGTCGATCGAGGCGTAGAAACCGCCTTGCGAGTCGCGCATCTCGTTCGTCATGAATGCGATCGCTTCACGGTGAGCACGCCACAAGTCTTCATCGCCGGTCACTTCCCATGCATGCAAGTATGCGAGTGCAAGTTGGGCGTTGTCGTAGAGCATCTTCTCGAAGTGAGGGATCTGCCAGCGGGAGTCAACACAGTAGCGATGGAAACCACCGCCAAGCAAGTCATGCAACCCACCATCAGCCATGGCTCTCAGGGCGTGGAGCGCCATGTCGAGGGCCAGCCTGTCCCCCTCTCGGGTGTGCAGCCGGAGCAGGAACTCGATCGCCAGAGGCTGAGGGAACTTCGGCGCTTGCCCCCAACCGCCGTGGCTCCAATCGTACAAGCGAAAGAGCTCGCTTGCAGCCGAATTCAGGGCGGCACGCTCCAGCCCTGACTCGGTCGGGATCAACCCAGGAGATTCCGACAGGTGCTCGGCCAGCTTCGCTCCCACCTGAAGCAGGCTTTGACGATCCTCCCGCCAGCGTTGGGCGATGGTCAGGAGAAGCTCACGGAAGGACGGCAAACCGTGGGCCCGCATGGGTGGGAAGTACGTGCCTCCGTAGAACGGCTCGCCGGTTGGTGTCATGAAGACCGACATCGGCCAGCCGCCCTGGCCGGTCATGGCGACCACGGCATCCATATACAGGCTGTCCAGATCGGGCCGCTCCTCCCGGTCGACTTTGATGTTGATGAAGTGGCGATTCATGATCGCCGCCGTCTGCGGATCCTCAAATGATTCGTGCGCCATGACGTGGCACCAGTGGCACGCGGCATACCCGATGCTCAGAAAGATCGGTAGATCCTTCTCTCTGGCCAGGCGAAGGGCTTCCTCGCCCCATGGGAACCAGTCCACAGGATTCTCTGCATGTTGCTGCAGATAGGGGGAGTCCTCGTTGGCGAGACGATTTGGCATGGGTTTCCTTTGGATCGCGCGACGGACGACGCCTCGCATGCGTCGGCAATCTCACGTCGGCCTGGGCGTGCACATTCTACCTCATCCATGCGCTGAGACCAGTTCCCTGGGGTGTCGGTATTCTTGATATGCCACCGGCCGGAATGTGCACGTGCCGGTATGTTCGTGCACTCATGAGCTCGCAGGAGGTCACCGTGAGTCCCGTGACTACGGGAGCATGAGCCACCCGCCAAGTTGGTTTCGGAGAAAGCATTAGAAGTCGTTGTCTTTCAAAACAGTGAAGAAAGAAAGATGCATTCTTGAGGCCTCACTGCATCGGAACCAGCACGTTGGGGCTCGGTTCCTGTAATGTAAGATTGTTCCATTGAAGGATAGGGGGAATCGAGTCAATGACTGCGCGGCGTATGGTCTCTTGGATGTTGAGACGTGTCCTTTCTTGTCCTTCCTCGAGCTGACTGGACACTCTTTGGCCGCATGCGCTCTCCCCGCAAGGGGTCGGAGGCCGAGAGATCCCGGGGGGCTTGACCGGGGCCCGCCTTACACAAGCTTGGCCGGCGCAATGGTCCAGATCGAAAGCCATTCACCCACGTCAACGACGAATGAAAGGTCGGCGACCGATGAAGCAACGACTACAGGAAAGTCTGGCGAGCGTGAGTCGGCTCGGCGGGTGGCGCGTGAACGTCTTCAGGCATGCCTTAGCGACGTTTTCAGAGAGCCGCGCGTCGCAAGCCGCCGGCGCGTTGGCTTACTACGCTTTCTTCTCCTTGTTCCCACTACTTCTTCTCATCATCGCCGGCGGCAGCTTCTTCCTGGACAGCCAGCAGGTATACCGGACTGTCCTGGAGCTCTTCCAAAGAGTGATCCCAGTTTCGAACCAGTTGATTTCTGAGAACCTGAGCCGCGTGCTCCAGTCACGGGGCGCGGCAGGCCTTGTTGGCTTCTTCACACTGCTCTGGTCGGCCTCGGGTTTCTTCACCAACCTGGCCTACAACATTAACATCGCCTGGCCTCGGGCATCCCGACGTAGTTTCCTGCAGAAGCGATTGGTCGGCCTGGCGATGATTGCAGGCCTGACCGGCCTGCTCCTCCTCTCGTTGATCCTCGACTGGATGTCCAGGCTGATACCGATCCTGGGAACGGAGGCTTTGCCCTCGGCAGGTTACGGATTGTGGAACATCCTATCGGGCCTGGCATCCTGGCTGGCGCTGCTCTTACTGTTCCTGGCGCTATACCGATGGATCCCGACCTCAGAGGTCGGCTGGCGCCCGGCGCTGTGGGGGGCATTGACGGCTTCCGTCGGCTGGAAGATCGCCACTGCCGGCTTTGCGGGGTACCTCAGGAGCGGACTGGGGCGCTATCAGTTGGTGTACGGCTCGCTGGGAGCGGTCGTGGCGCTCCTCTTCCTCCTGTACGTGATTGCCGCGATCGTCTTATTCGGAGCTCATCTGAGCTCCGCACTCGACCGGCAGGGGCGATCGCCGGACCCACAGGATCTTCACAGGCGTGGAGGCATTTCACGGGAGAGCAGCCGGGAACGGTAGCCGGACTGCAGACTGGATGCGGGATGTGCAGTAGATGCAGACAGTCACACCGCCCCGTCCGAAGCCGCGGGATAGCTCGACGACACTCCTGATGTAAGCTGGTGATCGTCAGATCACATCGGTCCGAGTCGGTGTCCTTGATCCGATTCGTTTGGAGATGCTTGTCTTGAGATTGTCGACTTGCACAAGATCCGGCAGAGGTCGGATTCGGTATTGACCTCGTCGTCAATCATCGGAACGCATGAGGGGATGGTAGAATGGCACCCATGCAAACGACTTCTTCGCCGCTACGATGGATCCCGGCTTTCGTTATGATGGGTCTGATCTTTCTCCTTTCATCACTGCCGGCCAGTCGACTTCCCGATTTCGGCGCGATTGACTTCTTGATCAAGAAGGGCGGCCATGCTACCGGCTACGCCCTTCTTGGATTGGCCTACTTCTTTGCGCTTCCGCCTAGGCTGTCCCCCGGCTACCGTGCGGCCATGGCCTTGATCATGGCCCTGTTATTCGCCCTCAGCGATGAATACCACCAATCATTCGTCGAGGGTCGTACGTCGAGCTTGCGCGACGTCTTGATTGACGGCGGGGGCGCAACGATCGCCCTGGTGATCACCAGCATCTACTCGTCGAACTCGAGGTCGAGTTCCGACTCTTCCTGACTGCCGCCTCGCCAATTCTCTCCCGGCAGCAATTCGATGTCCCCGAACAACTCATCCTGCTGCGCCGTGATCCGCCGAAGCTTGATCAGCTCCAGCACCGCCAGGAACGACACCACGATCTCGAGCCGCGATCGCGAACGTTTGAGCAAGCGCTGAAAGCTGGCCTTTCCCGCTCGTTGCATGATCTCGAAAATCAGCCGGATCTGATCGCGGATTCTGACCTGGGGTGCCGCCACGACTTCATCCAGACTGGGCCCGCTCGGCGTGGACGCCAATACCTCCGCCATCGCCCGGTAGAGATCGTCGATGTCCAGGCCGCTCAGGTCGAGTTTCGGTTCCACCTTGGGAGGAGGGGCGAGCCGGAGGTAGGAGCGCTGTCCTGACGACTGACGCTCCCGAAGGTGTCCGGCGACGCCTTTGTACATCTTGTAGGCGATCAGCTGTTCCGCCAGCGCCTGCCCGGGGTCTTCCTCATCGGGCTCGCGTACCGGGGCCTGAGGCAGCAGCGCCTCTGACTTGATCTGTAGGAGCTTGGCGGCGATCACCAGGAAGGATGCCAGATCGGACAGCTCGAGTTCGGGCGCCTGGTGCAGATATGCGATGTACTGATCCGTTACGCTGGCCAGGGCGACCTTGGTGATGTCGAGCTCAGCCCGTTCGATGAGCTCCAGGAGCAGATCGAGTGGGCCTTCGTAGACGGGGAGTTGAATCGTGTAGCCTGTCACAGCCCAGGTCAGCGGAACACCGCGAAAAGCAATCCGATCAGAATGGCGATCACCAGGATGCCGAGAGCGCCGGCCGATGCAAGAAGAAGTTTCCTGTCACGCGTCTCCCGGCGGGCAAGTTCCTTGGCATCTCGCATCTGGCGGCTTCGATCCATCTCACGGAAACGATCCATCCTCTCTCTCGAAGCCAGGTCTTCCTGTGACTTCAATCCGGCGGCCATGCCGCGAGCCCGTTCAAGGAAGAATGGCTCGCGCGCGGCCTTTCCTTGTCGAAGCACAACCCGCGCCGTCATCGTCAGCGGTTCGCCGCAGTTGAGGCATTGTTCTGCTTCGGGCGGGTTGATCTGGCTGCACGCCGAACACACAAGCGCATCGCTGACGATGCGCGTCCCGCAGTACGGACATATGAGAATCCCCTGGGCGTCGAATGAAAGGCTGGGAGCGGTGCAAGCCGGGCAAATCAGCCGGGCCACCGGAATCTCCTGGGCGGCAGTTAATTCTTGAGATTATACCATCCGGCTCTCCAGCGAATGGTATACTGAACGGCTCCAGCTCACCTCCTGAAGCCATGCATGAGGGTGATTTCTTTGCCGCCGCGTGCGCGGATGCTCGAAGGACGGGATGGGGGTAGGCTGGCTCCTCCGAGTACAGTGAGCTCTCAGACGGGCTGGTTCTGACAGCCTCATAACAGGGCATACATATGGCGCAGGCGCAGTTGACTTGGGTTGAGAGTGAGCAGTTTGTCGGCATCGACGAGTCGAATCACTCCGTCGTGCTCTCCACCCAGGGAGAAGGAAACGGTGTGGGCATGAAGCCTTCCGACCTTCTGCTGATCGCCCTTGCAGGCTGCACGGCTGTGGATGTGGTGCGGATCATCGCCAAAGGACGTCAAACGCTGATGGGGATGAAGATCGATGTGCGCGCCGATCAGGCACCGGACCCACCGTGGGCGTATCGATCGATCCACCTTCACTATCGGTTGATGGGCGCACTCTCGGCTGACGTGGTCGAGCGGGCCATCGAGCTGTCGGAGAAAAAGTACTGTGCCGTTTCGGCCAGCCTGAGGCCGCGGGTCGAGATCACGACCTCCTACGAGATTCTTCAGGAGGCCGAATAGGACGTATGGACCTCGGCCCTGGATGGGCGGGCGTGGTATCATGGCTCGAGATTGAAGTTACGAGACGGAGATAAACATGACGAACGAACCAATACACGTTTCTGACGCGACATTCGAGAAAGCCGTTCTGCAGTCCAGCGTTCCGGTGATCGTCGATTTCTGGGCCCCTTGGTGTGGCCCATGCCACATGGTGGCGCCGGTTCTTGAAAAGCTGGCCGGTGAGTACGCCGGAAAACTGGTCGTCGCCAAAGTCAACACCGACGACAACCCAGAGTGGGCGATGAAATATGGGGTGCAGGGCATCCCGACCATGCTCTTCGTAGCCAACGGGAAGATCGTTCACCAGCAGGTCGGGGCTGTGCCTGAGCCGTACCTGCGAGACGCGGTCGAAGAGTTCCTGACCGTCGTCAGCGAGGCCTCGGCCGACTGAATTCGATCGTCCCCTGCCATTCAGGATTCAAGCCAAATGACGGACCGGGTCAGCATCGCTGACCCGGTCCGTCATTTGGCTTACTGCGAATTTGGAGTTTCAGGCGCTCAATCGTCGGTGTGAGAAGAAGCGCCCCAGATCAGCCCCTCGATGATGCGGATGATCCGACGCACCACCGAGCGGACACGAGCGAAGAAGGCTGTGACGGCCCGGCGCCGTCGCCGCGACGGCGGGACCTTGGCTTCGGGCGCAACCCATTGCATCGCCAGCGCGCCCCAGGTGAGCCCGCCCCCGAAGGCGACCAGGACCAGGTGGTCACCGGCGCGAATCCGACCGCGTTCAAGTGCCTCACATGCCGCGATCGGGATCGATGCCGAGGAGGTGTTCCCATAGCGATCGATATTGAGTATGAATCGGTCCATGGGCAGACCCAGCCCGCGCGCAGCCGATTCGATGATCCGTTTGTTCGCCTGATGAGGGATCACCAGCTCGATTTCGTCCAGCTCGAGCCCGGCGCGTTCGACGACCTCGCGGGTGGCCCCGGCCATGACCCGAGTGGCAAATCGAAAGACATCTCGGCCGTTCATATGAATGGTGTGCATCTTCTTGCTGACGGTCTCATGCGTCGTCGGGTAGCGGCTGCCACCGGCCGGCACGGAGAGTATACTGCCTCCCGAACCGTCGGAACGCATCACCGCCGAAAGCACACCCCCCGGACGCTCGCTTGCCTGAAGCACGAACGCCCCGGCGCCGTCGCCGAACAGCACACACGTCCCGCGATCCTCCCAGTCGACCAGGCGGGAGAGCGTCTCCGATCCGATGACCAGGGCGTTGTCGATCGAACCGGTGATGATCGCCTGTGCCGCCATGTTCAGGCCGATGATGAAGCCGGTGCAGGCCGCGGAAAGGTCGAATGCACCGGCGTTCGTTGCGCCCAGGCTGTCCTGCACCAGACAGGCCGTCGCCGGGAAGAGGTGTTCGGGCGAGGCCGTCGCCACAATCACCAGGTCGAGGTCGCCGGCCGAGAGATCGGTGCGGACAAGCGCTCGGGCTCCGGCCTCGGCGGCCAGGCTGGCTGTGGACTCACCCTTGCCGACGATCCTGCGCTCGCGGATCCCGGTGCGCGAGACGATCCACTCGTCGCTCGTGTCGACCATCTGCGAAAGTTCTTCATTGGTGAGGATCCGGTCGGGAACGGCCATCCCCCATCCCGTGACGTGGGCGTAGCGGGTCATGAAGTTAGACCGGCGCTCGCAGGATGTCCCAGGACGAGGCAGGCGTTGTGTCCGCCAAACCCGAAAGAGTTCGACATGACGTAGTTCAGCTTGGCTTTGCGCTTGTGGTTGGGGACGTAGTCCAGGTCGCACGCGGGGTCGGGGACTTCGTAGTTGATCGTGGGCGGCATCACGCCATCCTGCAGGGCTTTAATACAAACCACCGCTTCGAGCGCGCCGGCCGCGCCGAGGAGGTGGCCGGTCATGGATTTCGTGGACGAAACCGGTGTGTCATAGGCTTCCTCGCCGAACACCGACTTGATCGCCGACGTTTCACTCGTGTCGTTGAGCTGCGTGCTCGTTCCGTGGGCGTTGATGTAGTCGATCTGAGAGGGTTTCAGGCCGGCGTCCTGCAGAGCCAAACGCATGCATTCGGCCGCCGGCACACCGTTCTCCGCCGGAGCCGTGATGTGGAAAGCGTCATTTGTCGCAGCATAACCGACGACCTCGGCGATGATTGCCGCGCCGCGTGCTCTGGCATGCTCGAGTGACTCGAGCACGAGGGAGGCCGCGCCTTCGCCGACGACGAAGCCGTCACGATTGAGATCGAAAGGTCGCGAAGCGCGCTGCGGATCGTCGTTGCGAGTGGAAATGGCGTCCATCACGTTGAACCCGGCGACGGCCACGGCCACGATGCTGCCTTCGGCGCCGCCGGCGATCATGGCGTCGGCCGCGCCGCGACGAATGATCTCGGCCGCTTCGCCGATGGCGTTCGAGCCCGAAGCGCAGGCGGTCACGACGGCGAGATTGGGGCCGCGCAAACCAAAGTGGATGGCGACCTGTCCCGCGGCCGTGTCGGGCAGCATCATCGGCACCATGAACGGTGATACCCAGCGCGGGCCGCGCTCGAGGAACTTCTCGGCCTCGGAAAGCAAGGTCCCAACGCCGCCGATCCCGCTTCCGATGATCGCGCCAACCCGATAGCTGTCACTCTCGGGGACTTTCAAACCCGACTGCTCCAGAGCCTCGTGTGTGGCGACCACCGCCAGCTGGGCAAAGCGATCCATCCGTCGCGAATCTTTTCGACCAAGAAACGCGTCCGGGTCAAACCCTTTGACTTCGGCCGCGAAACGTGTCTTGAACTCGCTCGCATCGAATTGGGTGATCGGACCGACACCAGATTCCCCGGCGACGAGCTTCTCCCAGGTGGTCGGCACATCATTTCCGAGAGGGCTGATGCATCCCATCCCGGTGATCACCACTCGCTTACGCTCCACACCCGCCTCCTTGATATGCCTTCGGTAGGACCTGCGCAGTATAACACGCCAAGGCAGGATAAGTGACGCTGAGTGCGGGGGATCCCTCTCCGGCGAATGGTCGGCAGACGATTTCTGAGGAAGCATATCATTATGTCCTGTCGGCGATTTTCCACTTTCTCATGTTGATGCGGATGCCGATCCGTGTCGTCATCGATCCGCCAGATCTCGACCGGCAGGGAGCATCGATCCCCCCCCTCGCCTCAAGGACTCCTGTGAGAAGCGCTAGCCGACACTCGATTGACAATCGTGGATCCGACCACTCGACTGGTCCGCTATGCTAGAATCGACCAACATGTAGACCGAGGGAGGATCGACCGCCTCGGATTCGCCAGACACACATTCCAAATGACGGCGGGGCGTGAAGTGTCGTGCTCCTGATCACGGGCGCAACAGGTTTCATCGGCAGATACTTGCTGGTTCGGTTGGCAGAGTCGGGATACGAGATTCGCGTGCTCCTCAGACCGTCCCCCAGGAATCCCAGGATCCCTCACGGTGTTCCGATGCAAGCCGCCGTCGCCTCACTCTCCGACCCACGCGGCCTTCGTGCGGCCATGGTCGGGGTCGATCGGGTGGTGCACCTGGCAACCGCAACCAGGAGAGGCGGGGAGGAGGAGCTCTCTCGGGTCGATGTGGAAGGAACGCGGAATCTGTGTCAGGCGGCCGCCGACGCCGGCGTCGAGCACTTGTTCTTTCTTAGCCACCTCGGGGCGGATCGGTCCTCGGCCTACCCGGTGTTCCGGGCCAAGGCCGACGCCGAAGAGTCGGTCAAGGCGAGCGGCGTTCCGTACACGATCCTGCGCACAGGCCCGGCTTTCGGGGTCGATGACCACCTCACGGTGCCGCTGGCGATGCTGCTGGCTGTCTCGCCTCTGGTTTTCTTCATGCCGGGTGATGGGGCAACGCTGCTCCAGCCGATATGGGTGGAGGATCTTGCGACATGTGTCTCCTGGGGATTGGACGATCCGTCGATGCGCGGCAAGCTCTTTGAGATCGGTGGACCGGAATTCGTGACCTATCGACAGCTTGTGGAGAGGGTGGGCCAGTTCGCCGGGTACGTTCGTTTCCTGGTTCCAACCAGACAGCCGTATCTGCGCGCTGCGGGCCGGGTCATGGAACGCATCCTCCCGTTTCCACCCCTAACGACATTCAACCTGGATTACCTGGCCGCGAACAGGACGGCCTCACTCGACGCCCTGCCGTCGATATTTGGGCTCAAACCTTCGAGGCTGGAAGACAAGCTAGACTACCTTAAAGGCGCTAACTGGGGCTGGGAGCTGGCCGCGCGTCAATTGCGAAGAGAATACCGAGGTGGCCGATAATGGGAGCGATCAGCATTCGCATGCTCGAGGCCATCGAGGAGATGGAGCAGGCCGAGGATCTTCAGCGGGCCGTCTGGCCAGGGAGCGAGACCGACATCGTGCCGGCCCACCTGCTGACGACGTTGGCCCACAATGGGGGAGTGGTCTTGGGAGCCTATGATGCCGAGCAGTTGGTCGGATTGGTCGTAGGCTTTCTTGGTACGGACGCATCGACCCCGGACCGCGTGGCGATGGCCCGTCTGAAGCATTGCTCACACATGCTGGGGGTTCTGCCGGAATACGCAGGTCGTGGGATAGGCTTCCGGTTGAAGGCCGCCCAGCTAGACGTCGTCGTCGCACAAGGAGTGCGTCTGGTCACCTGGACGTATGATCCGCTCTTGAGCCGCAACGCTCATCTCAACATCCAGCGTCTGGGCGCCGTCTGTCGGACATACCTCAAGGAGGTCTACGGTGCCATGCGGGATGCATTGAACGCCGGAGACGCTTCAGACCGGTTTCAAGTGGATTGGTGGGTGACATCCCCGAGGGTGACCTCTCGCGTCCAGAGCAAGCGAGCCCCGCTTGACTTGGCCCATTTCCTGGCTGCGGGGGCCCAAGAACTCAATCCGACCTCCCTTGGCCCAGATGATCTGCCCCGGCCCTGTGCATCACCCGTGCGTCCGGAAGGTGCGCTGGCGTTGGTGGAAATCCCTTCCGACTATCTCGACCTGCGCGCGCGCGACCCTGAGTTGGGACATGCCTGGAGAGTGCAGACGCGCTCGATCTTCACAGGTGCCTTCGAGGCCGGCTATATCGTGACCGACTTCGTGCACCTGAAAGGCGGGCGGTTACCGCGTTCATACTACGTCTTGTCCCACGGCGAGAGCACACTCGGATGAGCAAGAAAATCGACTCTGTCACGCTCCGTCACATCCGAATGAGACTCAAGAGTCCATTCGTCACGTCATTCGGCGTGGAGCTCGATCGCGACTGTCTCATTATCGAAGTCAAGAGCCAGGGTACGAGCGGGTGGGGGGAGTGCGTCGCCGGATCCGCTCCGGGCTATTCGTACGAAACGGCTGACACGGCCTGGCATGTCCTGACCGAATTCTTCATCCCAGTTCTGCTCAAGAGCGGGATTGCGGCTCCGGGCGATCTCACAGAGAGACTGGCCGAGTTCAAAGGGCATCCGTTGGCCAGGGCGGGCCTGGAGCTGGCGTTGTGGGATTTGTTCGGGCGATGGTCGAAGCGCTCGCTGGCCGAGATGCTCGGAGTCAGCCGCGGCCGGGTCCCGGTGGGGGTGTCGGTCGGCATTCAACCGACGACATCTGATCTGATCGAGACCGTTCACGGCTACGTCGGCCAGGGCTACCCGCGCGTCAAGCTGAAGATCAGACCGGGCAGAGATGTCGACGATGTCGCGGCCGTGCACGCGGCGTTCCCTTGGCTCCCATTGCAGGTTGACGCCAACTCAGCATACACGATCGGGGATGTATCGATCTTCAGGGCGATGGATAACTTCGGGCTGCTCCTCATCGAACAGCCGCTCGCTGAGGACGATTTGCTCGACCACAGCCTGCTTCAATCGGCCCTCCGCACACCCTTGTGTCTTGACGAAAGTATCCTCTCACTCCGGCACGCACGACAGGCGCTCGAGATCGATGCCTGCCGGGTGATCAACATCAAACAGGCGCGGGTCGGCGGCCTAACCGAGGCCGTCGCGATTCACGATTTGTGCTTTGAATACGGGATCCCGGTCTGGTGTGGAGGGATGCTCGAGACGGGGATCGGTCGAGCGGCGAATCTGGCCTTGGCCGGACTGCCGGGCTTTCAACTCCCGGGTGACATCTCCGCCTCCGATCGATACTACGATCGAGACGTCGCAGAGCCTACATTCAGCCTCAACTCGGATGGTACGATCGATGTGCCCACCGGTGTCGGCCTCGGTGTTGAGGTCGACAGTCGCGCGCTTCGGGCCGTGACGCTACGCGAGGAATCCTTCAAGCCCTAGGCGATCCCGGTCAGGAGGGTCTCGGCGGCGGGCATTTCACGGCTGCGGACCGAACAAGGCCATCAGCCACGTAACCGAGTTGGCTCCCGCAACTGCGAAGACAAGCATCTTCAGTGTCTTCCCGATCCACAGCCACAACAGGAACTTCCCCAGTGGCATCTTGAGGGTACCTGCTGCTGCCCCGGCCAGGTCGAAGAACGGGTTGGGGATGAAAGCCAGCAGCAGGACTATCCACGCGCCATATCGTTTCATCCATTCAGTCAGTCGCTGGTAGATGGAAAGATTGTCGGCGATCGCCTGGCCGCTGAAGCCGGCAAGATAGCCGGTCATCTCTCCCAATGTAGCGCCGGTGCCCGCCGCAAGCGCCACACCAAGCGGATTGAAGACCGCACCCATGGCGAAAGTCAGGGCGATCCCCGGAATAGGCAGGATGAGCGTCGAGTTGGCCAGCAGGGAGAGAAGAAAGATCCCCGGATAGCCATAACCGGCGAACTCGGCCGCCCGGTCGCGCAGCGAGTAGGCGAGCGCGATCACACCTACCACCGCCAAAAGGGCGGCGATCCTGGCCAGCGTCAATCGCCAGCCGATCAGTTGGAACCGGGGTTTCACGTCTCAGTGATTTCGATGGATCGGATGGCCACTGCCGGGGCGCCGCGGGCGCTCGGGTCTCTCTCGGGGATCGCCATCAGGACGTCGAAGCCCTCGGTGATCTCCCCGAACACCGTATGCCGGTCGTCCAGCCAGGCCGTGGGGACATGAGTCAAGAAGAACTGCGAGCCGTTTGTGTTCGGCCCGGCGTTCGCCATCGACATCACCCCGGGGTGATCGTGGCGCAGGTCCGGGTGGAATTCGTCGGCGAATTTGTAGCCGGGACCCCCGGTCCCGGTTCCAGTGGGATCGCCGCCCTGGGCCATGAAGTTTGGAATGACCCGGTGGAAGATGACGCCGTCGTAGAACCCGTCTCTCGCCAGGAAGACGAAGTTGTTTACCGTCTTGGGGGCCTTGTCTGCGTGAAGTCTGATAACGATGTCGCCTTCGTCTGTGCTCATCCGCGCCGTGTACGCCTTGGCCGAATCGATTACCATCTCGGGCGGGCTCGAGTATTGCTTGGATGTCATGACTCCTCCTGTGTCATCAGCGTCGGGACAGCAAAGTCTCGATCCGGGCCACGACCATGTCCATGGCCACGGTGTTGAGGCCCCCCTCAGGGATGATCACATCGGCATAGCGCTTGGACGGCTCGACAAATTCCAGGTGCATCGGGCGGACGCTTGTCTCATATTGTTGGATCACACTGTCGACCGTTCGGCCCCGCTCGACGAGATCCCGCTTCAGCCGGCGGATGAATCGGACGTCGGGGTCCGTATCCACGAAAATCTTGACGTCGAATAGCTTCCGGAGCTCGGGCTCGGCAAACACCAGGATGCCCTCAACAAGGACAACGGGCTGAGGCTCGAGGTGACGGATCTGGCTCGTCCTGGAATGGATGGTGAAATCATAGACGGGAACATCCACGGCCTTCCACTGACGCAGCGACTCCAGGTGCGCCACCAGCAGATCGGTCTCGAGCGAATTGGGGTGGTCGAAGTTGACAAGATCCCTCTGTGCCCGTGGCAGGTCTTTCAGATCCCGGTAGTACGAGTCATGCGCCAGGAAGGCGATATTCTGTGCACCAACCCTTTCCAGGATCACATTGGCAACCGTCGTCTTCCCGGAGCCGGTCCCGCCGGCGATTCCGATGACGACTGGGGGTGAGTTCGAAGGCATGGCGAGGCATTATACGTCGACGGCACTTTTACCGCTATCGGGCCTTCGAGGGTCCGTCACTCATGTTGGATGCGATCACTCGCGCCTCCGCAACGCCATATCTGGGCGGATGAGACTAGTGAACGGCACAGGAGGCGGTTTTCCGGCAGGACCAGTTTCCTATGAAGCAATCGGGTGCCCGATGCGAGGAGTGCTGTATGCTGTTACTGACCGCGGAAGGGGACGCTCCCTACGCGGGCGTCCACGAGTGGAAAGGTGCAAAAGGCGGTTTATCGCTTATGCCGGCTCCGAATCGAAGCCTGGATCCATCTTCGAACGGCAACGGGTCAGCCCACTCGGTGCTCATCATCGATGATGAGTTGACGTTCGTTGCCGTGATGGGGGAGGTCCTGGAGTCCTTCGGCTTTCAAGTTCACCAGGCATACAGCGTGGGTCAGGCACTGACCGTGCTGGAGAGCGTGACGCCCGATCTGATTCTGACGGATCTGAGGATGCCCGACTCGGACGGCATCAAGCTGCTCGAGCAGCTGCGATCCGAGCCCGCATGGGGTCATATCCCGAAGATCGTCATTACGGCCAAAGCCAGCACTTCGGACCTGTCCGAGGCGCGCAAAGCCGGCGCTGACGGTTTCTTGCGCAAGCCGTTTTCCGTCCGAGAGCTGCGAGCCGCCATCAAGCCATTCCTGCCGATCGCCGCCAGCTGATCCCTTTATCCGAACTCAAGTTCATGATCGTCCGCCGTAGGCGGCCATGCCGCCGTCGCCAGACGGGCTCGCGCGTCGTTCCCGCGAACGGGTAACTCAGCCCGCCAGGTCCGGGGGATCGCAAGATCGATCGAATGAACTGTGTCGAAACAGAGTCCTTGCCCGGGGCATTCGGTGTGAACGAATGACGGCTCCAGCTGCTCGAAGGCGATGCGAGACGACTTCCCAGAGCGCCTGGATCGTCCTCTCAATTGGGGGGACTGACAAGGGTGGGTGGAGCCAGCGACGGGACTCGAACCCGTGACCTGACGTTTACGAAACGCCTGCTCTACCGACTGAGCTACGCTGGCCTGGGGAAACGATCCTGCCACTTGACAGGGCAGGGAAGTGGTCGGCCGAGCGAGAGATCCAGGGCGGCCGACCAGCTTCGGCATTATACAACCCGCACCGATCCTTGGCAAGAATTCGCGGCGGGGGGATAATCCGACTGTGCATATCGCCATGATCTCATACCACACGTGTCCGCTCGCTACCCTTGGCGGCAAGGATACAGGTGGGATGAATGTGTACATCCGCGACCTCACTCGCGAGCTCGGACGGCGAGGCATTGCGGTGGATGTGTTCACGCGATCTCAAGATGAGCATGTCCCGCACGTCCTTCACGATCTTGGTTATGGAAATCGAATCGCCCATATCTCGGCCGGGCCGGAATCCCCGATTGCCGAGGGGAAGCTGATGGGCCACCTCGATCGATTCGTCGAGGGTGTGCTTGAGTTCGCCTCGCAGAAGCAGACCGGCTACGATCTCATCCACAGTCACTACTGGCTTTCTGGAATCGCCGCACTCGAACTCCGCCGTGCGTGGGGTATCCCGATCATCCAGATGTTCCATACGTTGGGTGAGATGAAGAACCGTGTGGCCCGTAGCCCGGAGGAAACTGCCTCTACGGAGAGGTTGGAGACGGAGTCCCGCTTGCTGCGGGAGGTCGATCGTGTGGTCGCGGCTACCCAGGCAGAACTGGCCCAGATTCAATGGCTCTACCGGGCGGATACCAGTCGCGTGGTGGTGATCCCGCCGGGCGTCGATACCGCCCACTTCTATCCCATCCGCAAGGACGAGGCCAAGGAGTTCGTCGGCATCGCTCCCACGGATCGCATGATCCTCTACGTGGGTCGAGTGGAGCCGTTGAAGGGGCTCGACACACTTCTCCAAGCGGTTGCATTGCTCAAGGAACAGGGGTTGCAGGACGTACTTGGGGTGATATCCGTGATCGGAGGAGAACCGGACGCCGGCCCCGAGCAGATGACGACCGAGATGGGCCACATCAAGGTGCTCCGGGAGTCACTCGAGCTGGATGACATGATCACGTTCCTGGGCAAGCGCGACCAGGACACATTGCAGTACTACTATTCCGCTGCGGAAGTCGTCGTCGTCCCCTCACACTATGAATCGTTCGGACTGGTTGCACTGGAAGCGATGGCCTGCGGAACGCCAGTCGTGGCCTCCGAGACCGGCGGCCTGGTCTTCCTGGTGCGCGATGGCGAGACCGGCTTTCATGTGCCGGCCGGAGACGCTCCCGCGCTTGCGGATCGGTTGCGCCGCCTGTTGCTCGACGAAGAACTTCGTCAACGCATGGGGCACAGGGCGGCCGACTACGCCCAGAGCTACGCGTGGCCGCTCGTCGCCGACCAGGTCATCGCGCTCTACGAATCCATGCTCAATCGGCACGCTTGAGATCACTTCTCCTCTGAGTCGATCGCACCGAAGTTGCCCGACAGCCTCGGGGTGGGAGAGAGTGAGTGGAGGCGCGCTTGGACGCCATCGTCGAATTCATCAAAGCGTATCTCGTCCCGGGCTCCTTCCCATTTCTGCTCATCGCGGCAACACTAGGAATCCCCGGCCTGTTCCTCGACGAAGGCTGGCGGCGACGTAGCCGCACCTGGCTGACTGGGCTTGTCCTCGTTTACTGGATTCTCAGCCTACCTGCCTGCACACCAGCGATCGAGGCCAGCCTCGACCGAGGTTATGCGCCGCTGACGCCGGCCGAGGCCCGCGAGCTCGATCTTCATGCGATCGTTATCCTCGGGGGAGGCATCGAGACCTACCACGAGGACGGCCGGGTAATCTCCACACTGAGCGATTCGACGGCATCGCGTGTCTTGGAAGGCGCACGCCTCTACGCTATGCTCGACAATCCTTGGGTGATCGCGTCCGGGGGAGGGGGAGGGGAAAAACCGCTGCAGGGTGATCGGATTCCGGAGAGTCGTGCGATGCGCCAGGCCCTTGTGGCCCTGGGCGTCCCTGATCAACGGATCCTGGAAGAGTCGGCCTCGACGAACACCCGCCAGGAGGCAGTCAACACTCGCGTCGGCTTCGCCGATCAGCTGGGCGGGAAGTTCACTCTGGTTACCTCGCCGACGCACATGCGCCGCGCGCTTGCAGCCTTTCAGGCCGTCGGCCTGCAGCCGGTCCCTTCTCCGGCGCATGATAATGCTGTCGCCTCGGTCTCCGGGCTGCAGGCCCTTCTGCCCTCGCTCGATTCTCTCAGCGCCAGCTCATTCGTCCTCAGAGAGTACATGGCCCTGGCCTACTACAGTCTGCGGGGTTGGACATCCGTCCCCTGATCCCATGATCTCGCTTGGCGAATAGTCCGCGAGAGAACGAGCGAAGCCGGACGCCGTCCTGCGGGTGACGCTCGCGCCCTCGCCCCACATGGCGTGCGCCTATCGCGCCAGACGGCCGGACAGATCCTCTGGGGTGTGGGGCCCGGCTTCGCGGATGAGCTGTCTGGCGGCACCCACTTGGCTCCAGACGTTCCATAGCAGCACTCCCCGCACCCTCCCTTGATCCAGATAGTACACAACCCCCTTGCGGTACGGTTCGATCCAATCGGCATACGTTTGCAGGCGCGAGTCCACCTCGCCAACGGCTTCATACCCGAGATCGAACAAGTCGGAATAGAAATACGGCAGGTGATCGTAGTTGACCGGCTCACCCGCCATGGAGCGGCCGGCCAACTCACCCATGGTGTTGGCGTTGTCCTCGTGTTCCACGCGCATGCGCTTGCCAAGGTCGGGATTCTCGAAGCTGGCCACGTCTCCGGCGGCATAGATGTCGGGCTGGCTCGTTTGAAGCTTCGAGTTCACCAGAACGCCGTCATCAACCTCCAGTCCGGCCTCGACGGCCAGACGGGTGTTCGGCATGACACCGATACCAGCGACGACAGCGCCGCCGCGCAGATGCTCTCCATCTTCGAGGGTCACCACGCGCTCGTCCCCATCGGTGGCGATCGCAGTTACCGTCCTTCCATTCCGGACGTCGATCCCCTTCTCCTTGTAGTAGTCCACAAGATACTCGGCGAGATCCGGCGGGAAGCGCCTGGCGCCGATCCCGGCCTCAGGGAAGACCATGGTGACGCGGAGGTCGTTCATGGCCAGCGCGGCTGAGATTTCGGAACCGATGTAGCCCCCGCCGATGACAAGGAAACGTACGCCCTGCTCGGCCAGCGATTTCAGACTCCTGTAGTCCTTCGCCGTCCGGAAGTAGATGACCGCTCCTCCATCGTGTTCGAGCTTGCGCGGTCGAGCGCCCGTTGCCAACATCAATTTCGCGTATGAGTAGGTCTGCTCCTGGTCGTCGATAACCTGTCGCGCCTCGGGCTGGATGGCCGTGACGCGGCGGCCCAGTTGGAGCGTCGCCCCGCTATCAGCCGTCCCCCGCCAGATCGTGTCGAGTCCCTTGCCCTTCCACAAACCCTTAGAAAGCGGCGGTCTGTTGTAGGGAGGATCCTCCTCCTGACTGATCAGGCCGATCGTGCCCTCGGTATCCACTTTTCGGATCCCTCTGACGGCGGAATCAGCCGCCATGCCACCCCCCACAATCAAGTACTTGAAAGATTCCATCTACCTCTCCTTTGACGTTCGGCCTCAAGCTTCAGGCTAGAAGCTGCAAGCTGCGGGACGCAAGACACAAGACAAAAAACGCAAGACACAGGACACAGGACACAAGACACAGGACGCAAGACGGAAGACGCAAGATCCCTGATCTCTGGATGTGAGGTCGCCTAGTACTGATAGCTGGCCGCTGAGCGCTGTCAGCTTATCGGAACGCGCTGCCTTCGGCGGGAGCGCCCTCGAGCACTCGAACTCCCACGACCTCGGCTTCTGCAGTGACTTGCCCGTCGGAGAACACATGGCAGCTCAGCCGGGTCTTCCTCCCACTGGCGCTGATCACCCGGGCGCGCAAGGTCACCGGTCGATCGGTGGGTGTCGGTTTGAGATAGCGCACCGAGATACTTGCCGTGGCGTATCGGTAGATCGGTTCGGTCGCCATGGGGCGCTCCTCCGCCTGATAGGCGGCTGCCAGCGCCGTTCCCATGGAATGGCAATCGATAAGTGTGGCCAGCACGCCACCGTTCAGCACGTTCTCCCAACCGCGATACTTTGGGTGGGGATGCCATATGCACACCCCCTCGTCGCCCTCCCAAAAGCTCTTGATCTGGAGCCCGTCTGGGTTCAACGATCCGCACCCGAAACAGATATTGCCCGGCATGTGATCCTGGAAGTAGTCCGGCATGTTGCCTCCGATCCGGAAGCCGCGGTCTAGACCGGCTGACCGGCGACATATCTAAGGACGGAACGAGCAAGTTCGGCGTCCTGGCGAGCTCGGTGGCGTTGAGGCAGGATGATCCCGCAGCGTCGGGCTGCCTGTTCAAGGCTCAGCCAGCGGAATGAGCGGCGAATCGGATCCCATTCCCCGTGATACTGCGCGTACAACTTCATCAGACAGTGGACCGGGCCCGACGGCTCTTGCCAGTCGAGGCGGTGGCTTCGATGGCTCTGGCGCATGCGTGCCATGTCGTAATCCGCGTTGTAGATGGCAATCGTCCGCCCTGACAGCGCCTGATCGACCTCAGGCCAGACCTTCTCCCATGACGGCTCGCTGGCGACCATCGCATTGCGGATCCCATGTACCCGGGTGGCGTCGGGGGGAACGGGGATAGTTGGCCGCACCAATCGGTCAACAAGCACGCCACCATCGCTGTCGAGGATGCAGATCTCGACGATCTCAGATCGCGGGTCAAGCCCAGTCGTCTCGGTGTCGAGGTAGACAGGCTGAGCTTTGAGGATTTCCCTGGCTAATTGGACTGCCTGCCGGCGTTGGTGAGAGTACATCATTCTGAATGGCGGCTTGTCCACTCCTCTCGGTCGAGTGCGTGGGCCCGTTCATTCTACCCTGGAAGGGTCGCCGGCCGGCCTCATGGCGTTGAACTTGCATCCTTTCGGGCGCATACACGGGGCTGAAGTAGGAGTGGAATCGGCGTGATGTCATACGTGATGCGATGATGCGTGCCGTCGATTGGAACAAATCCCGGCCACGAGACGTCAATACGATTGGAGTTCGCACGTGTGTCGGAGCCACCCCTCATCGACTCGAGCTGCCCTGTCTCCCCATCCATCGATCCATATGTCTTCTCCGATCCCGCCCACCAAGTCCCTATGACATGGCCATTGGGGTATGTATAATCGGGCACCGTGGGGACCTGCACGATGGTTCTTGATCAAGAGGCCGATCCGGGCTCGCTTGGAGGCCGGTTCGGCTGATAAATGAGAGGCGCGATGAGTACGCAGGGGCCTGAGGATCAGAGTCCGAGACCTCCCGCGATGTACCGAGTCGTTGTGGGGGTGCTCGTGTTTGGCTTCATCGTGACCACGCTGATGGCAGGAGTGGCCGCGTATGTGACCGCGCGCAACCTGGCAACGAACTGGACCGGGGTAGGCTTCAACCCTTTCCAGCCCTATGTAGGGCCTACTCAGATCGGTGCAGCTACGGCTGCCCCGGGGGAGACCGCTCTCCCGCCGCCGACGGTTGTGCCTATCCCTTGGAACGGGAGCGAGCGGGTCACCATCCTGGTGATGGGTCTTGACTATCGGGACTGGGTGGCGGGATCGGGAGCGCCTCGGAGCGACACGATGATGCTGGTCACTCTCGACCCCATCACCATGAAGGCTGGCATGCTCTCCATCCCGCGCGATCTATGGGTGGATATCCCCGGCTTCACTCACAATCGAATCAACGCGGCCTACGCATTTGGCGAGGGTTATCGGGTTCCGGGAGGCGGTCCGGCTCTGGCCATCCAGACGGTCGAGAGCGTCATCGGTGTCCCGATCAACTATTACATGGTCGTCGACTTCGCCACCTTCGAGCAAATGATCGACGAAATTGGGGGCATCGATGTTCTGGTGACTCAGAGGATCAAGATCTCACCCATCGGCCGTCTCTCCCACTGGCTCGAGCCCAAGGCTTATCACCTCGACGGGGCCGACGCACTGGCATACGCCCGTGTTCGGAAAGGGGCAGGGGATGACTTCGGCCGCGCCCAGAGACAGCAGCAAGTTGTGCTAGCGATCCTGGATCGAGTCGTCGGCTTTGACATGCTGCCGACGCTCGTCAAGAAGGCGCCGGCCCTGTACCAGGAACTGTCGAGCGGGATTCGAACGAACCTCGCGCTGGATGACATGATCGCGTTGTCCTGGCTCGCGATCCGTGTCAACAAGGACAACATCGTGACTGGCGTGATCGCCCCGCCGAAGATGGTCGGTTTCTACACGCGCCCAGATGGTGCCAGCGTGCTGAGGCCAATCCCCGATCAGATTCGCATCCTCAGGGACACGATCTTCACGGACACAAGCGCCCTGGGCCCGGACGTCGGATCATTCGTTCCGGCGACGCCATCCCCATGAACGACTGGAGCACGCGCAAGTCGGCCGCCACCCGCCGCAGCGGTGTCGAGGCCACTGCCGCGTCAAAGCCTCCGCCGCCAGGGCCTCAACATCCCGGTCTTGGGGCATCCGTCAAAGGCTTCATCCGGCGCAATTGGGGTTGGCTGATCGTGGCGTTCGTCTTTGCCGTGGGGGTTGTCGGCGTCGGCGCCGAAGCTGGCTACCTGGCTGGCAGGGAACAATCTCGCCAGAACGAGGCGGCCTCTCTGGCTCAAGCCGCCCAAGAGCAATTCGACCTCGGAGTCGAAGATCTGCTGGCACAGCGCTACATCCTGGCGAGGCAGCGGTTCGAATACGTTCTGAGCGTTGTACCGGATTATCCGGGCGCCTCTGAACTGCTCGGAAAATCGCTCGAAGCCCTGAACGTGCCGACCCCGACCGCCAGCCCCATTGTGCCGGAGGACACGCCTACACCCCGACCGACATTGGATCGCAGTTCATTTGAGGCTTTATTCGCGCAGGCGCAGAACGCTTTCATCGGCAATGACTGGGATGGCACTATCGATGGTCTGCTGGCACTGCGCCACCTCGACCCGACCTATCGATTGGACGAAGTCAACGGAATGCTGGCAGCTTCCTTGCGGAATCGGGGCCTGAACAAGATTTTCAAAGGGGACCTCGAGCAAGGGATCTACGACCTGACGCTGGCCGAGCGCTTTGGACCACTCGATTCTCAGGCGCAGGCCTGGCGCAACACTGCGGCCTTCTACAAGTTCGCCGACAGCTACTATGGTCTCGACTGGTCCGAGGCCGCGAGATATTTCGGACAACTCTGCTCAGGGGGAACCTGGGACACCTGCTACCGCTACGCGGAATCGGCCAGGGCCTACGGCGATCTTCTGTACGCCACGCGAGATCCGTGCGCCGCCTCCGATCAGTACAGCGCTGCGCTCGATGCGTGGAATCTCTCAAACCTGGAACCGACGGCCAATAGCGCATTCAAAGCATGTCAGACGGCAACGGCGTTGCCACCTACGCCGACAGCGACCTCAACCGCTACGAGTACATCCACCGCGACGCTATCGGTGGGGCCGACTTTCACAGCCTCCGTCACGCCGGGTGGTCCATCGGCGACCCCTACGGCATCCCTCTCGGCTTCTTTCACCCCCACCTCCACCGCTACATCCTCAGGCGGTTCGCCTACTCCGACGCCTACGCCTTCGCCTTCGCCAAGCGCAACCGCGACGCCTTCTCCCACCGAGACGCCGACGCCAACATCGTGAAGTAGCTCTGCATCATCTGAGACCTGACAGCGATGCCAATGCCCGATCTGAACCTGGGCGAATGCGTCATGCTGTTCGTGTCTGCGGATGATAGGTGATTGTAAGGTCGTCTCCCTCACGAGTGTGCTAGGTTGGGATCGGCCGCAAGCCCGCTGGCCTCGGCGCGCGTGGCTTTGGTTGTGCGCGAACCTCCGAGCCAACACCCATCCGCGCTCGAAAGGAGCCACAGCCACAACCCGATCAGCCGGAGAGAGTTGAATGACGCACGGCGTAAGTTCATCGACCGAGAGCGACGAACATCCAATAAACAATAATCGTTGGAAGGATCCAGAGACGATTGGAAGGGCGAGCATGGGAAGCCTGGCGCTGCTACTCGTGCTCGCGGGCCAGCTTGCGTTTTTCACTTACCCTGACAACTGGACATGGGGCGCTTCCCTTACAGTTCTCGGCGTCGTGCTGTTTCTTTGGGCGCGGTTTGGAAAGGAATTTGCCTGGACAACGCGACTCATCGGTAGAGTCCCACTCTCGATATCGGGTCTGCTCGTGTTCACAGCCACCCTCTTCTCGTTTCTGGCTGCATGGGTAGATGTTGCCCTCGAGCACACAACTCGATCAAACTTCACACCCGTGATCTTCCTCTGGATCAGCGCCGCCATCGCCTTGCTGGCGGCGTTCGCTCAGGGCCGGGACTGGTTCGCCGGTTGGCGAGCCTGGCTCAAGCGCTATCAACGCGAGATTTTGATTATCGCAGTCGTCACCCTCTTGGGCGCCGCCGTCAGATTCTACAAGCTGGGCGACATTCCCGCCGTGATCAACGGGGATGAGGGGCGAATCGGCCAGGCCGCCCTGAGCACGTCCAATCAACCGTTGGCAAACCCGTTCGCCGTCTGGGAGAGCATGGGGGGAATGTTCCTCCAGGCTATCGCGTTTGCCATGCGCGGCTTCGGTCGAAATCCCTTCGCTGTAAGACTATTGGCGGCCGTCGGTGGAACGCTAGCGATCCCTTCGATCTACGTCTTCGGCCGAAGGCTTTTCGGCAGCCGCGTGGCGCTCATCGCCGCCATCTTTCTCGCCTTCTCTCACAGTCACATCCACTTCAGTCGAACGATCGCTGTGAGCTATACCCAGGGGACGCTCATCGAGCCGCTGATGTTGTACTTCCTTCTCAGCGGGCTCGAGAACAAGAGTTCGTTGCGGATGGCCATCGCTGCTATTCTGCTCTCGATCCACTTCAGTATCTACATCGACTCGGCTATCTTCATGGCCTATTCCGTCGCTTTCATCATTGCCGCCTGGTTGATCGCTCGGCCGGCGGTCAAAGGCAGATCACGCCAGATCATGGTCTTCGCTATGTCCACGGCAATCATGATCCTCCCGCAGGCGTACTATGCCCGCACCCACTGGCCGGAATTCATGAGCCGGTTCAACGCCGACGGCGTCGTCCAATCCGGCTGGCTGGCGGCGACCATGGCCCTTACCGGCAAGAGCGCCGCAATGCTCCTGACCGAACGCGTCATCCATGCTTTCCTTTCGCTCGGTTTCTACGCCGCTTGGGACTTCTACGGTGCGACCATCCCGTTGCTCAGCGTCATCACCGGGGCCTTATTCATCGTCGGGATGGTCTACTCTTTGTATCGAACCCGAAATCCCCGGTACCTGCTCCTGAACGGCTATCTGATCGCACCGGCGGTCGCCATTGGGCTCACCGCCATCCCTCCCGATGCTGACTCGTACCGAATGCTGATCGCGCTCCCGCCGGCGATCTTGCTGGCGGCGGTGGGGCTGGAAGAATTCCTTGGCCTGGCCTCGCTCTCCAACTCCGTCGGCAAGAATGCCCGGAATCTCATCCTCGGCCTGATCATCGGCAGCATGGCCGTGCTCAACCTGAAATCGTATTTCATCGACTTCGCCTCAAAGTGTCGCTACGGCGGCGATGACGTGACCCGCTTCGCCTCGTACCTTGGGAACTATCTTCGCCAGGTCGACCGCTCGGCGACCACATACCTTCTGAGTGATCAATACTTCTTGTACGGGACGCACGGATCGGTCGACTTCCTCAGCGGCGGTCTACCGGTAACGAACGTGCCTGGAGACGCCGATGATCTCGACTCGAGCCCGAACATGGTCGTCATTGCCGTCCCGACGCGTGTCGAAGAGCTCAGAGCCTGGGCAAAGGACAACCCGGGAGGCAAGCTCGACCTGCAGTACGACTGTTCGACCTTGATGCTCGCCGCATATCGTCTTCCCTGAGTCGCCCGATCGATCAAGGCCATTGCTGCATCTAGCGGTCACGCGCACCGAGATCGGCGCGTGTACAATAGTCCCGAGATAACCGAGCAGTTCGACTGTCTGGGCCGTCCGCCCCCACGCGACCGACAACCAAGGATTCCATTCCATGCGACAAACCGTTATTGCAGGCAATTGGAAGATGAATTTGGGTCGGGCCGAAGAAGCCCTGGCCTTTATTAGAGGCATTCGGCAGGCGCTGAATGAAGTCGATTCTCTGGATCGGATCGTATGTCCTCCATTCACCGTCCTGGCTGCGGTGAGCGAAGCATTGCAGGCGACACACATCAAGGTTGGGGCTCAGACCATGCACTGGGAGGACTCTGGAGCTCATACCGGCGAAGTCTCGCCGGCGATGGTGGAAGAGCTGTGCACGCACGTTATCATCGGCCATTCCGAGCGCCGTGCCGCAGATGCCAATGCTGAAAGCGATGCGGCGGTGAACAAGAAGATCAGAGCGGCCTTGGCTCACGATCTGACGCCCATCATGTGTGTTGGCGAGAACCTCGCCCAGAATGAGGCAGGCCAGACGGAGGATTTCGTTGGTCGGCAGGTGCGCCAGGGGCTGGATGGTCTTGACGCAGCGGAAGTGCTCCGCTGTGTGATCGCCTACGAGCCAATCTGGGCGATCGGAACGGGGAAAGCGGCCACTCCGGCTGAGGCCAATCGGGTGATGGGTGTGGTTGTGCGAGGCGCGCTGTCCCAGAAGTTCGGAGAGGAAGCGGCGCAGCGGGTTCGAATTCTGTATGGCGGGAGCGTCAATGCCGAAAACATCGCCGGATTCATGACCATGCCCGAGATCGACGGCGCGCTCGTCGGCGGGGCGAGTCTGAAGCCCGAGTTTGTCGAGCTCGTCCGCCGCGCGGCTGCCACGCGAGCGTCGTGAGCTCCTTCTCCTGGCTGTGCCGCGCGGCTACCCTCACCCCAACCCCTCTCTCCCTTTTCGCTTCGCTCAAAGGGATCTTCGACCTGAAAGGGAGAGGGGCAACGAAAGGTAGTGGACCCAGAAAGCTGGACACCCACGTTAGTGGGATCTAGACTTCGAGAG